>QKGY01000381.1 GCA_003250235.1 Desulfuromonadaceae bacterium | reverse complement strand
CCTGCAAGGGCTGGGAGAACCGGAACTGATCACCGCAAATGCCGGGGCGTATATCGACAAGGCCTGTTCGCTGGCCGCCGATGTCGACGGGTTGGCCCGCTTCCGGGCCGAGATCCGCAATCGGATCCGTCAAAGTCCCTGGGGGGAGCCGGATCGATTCAACCGTCAGCTGGAGCAGGTTTACCGCACCCTCTGGAAACGCACCTGCGGGGTTTCTTCATGAGTGCCGATTCCCGGTTTCCCGGCCTTTCGGTGGTGATGATCGGCCGCAACGAGACCGCTTATCTGCGCCAGGCCATTATCCCGGCGATGCAGGTGGCCGACGAAGTGGTCTTTGTCGATACCGGCTCCGCCGATGCCTCGGCAGCTCTGGCGAAGGCCTTGGGAGCACGGGTGTTTTTCTTCCCCTGGTGCGACGACTTTTCCAAAGCCAAGAACTTTGCCATTGAACAGGCGCGTCACGCCTGGATTCTCAACATCGACTGCGATGAATGCCTCGATGTGCGGCAGGCCCGGAAAATTCTTCCGCAAGCGCTGTGTCGCAACGAGGAGGTGGCTTACCGGCTCCGCATTGATAACGTGCGCGACAACGGCGAGTGTCTGACCTCTACGGCGCTGCGTCTTTTCCGTCACGATGCGCGCATCCGTTTTTCCAATCCCATTCACGAGTCGGTGGGCGAAGCGCTGTACCGGCACTGGCCCGGCCGTCGCCCTTCGGAGCTGCCTCTGCGATTGATGCACTGGGGGTACAGCGAGGCGAGCACGGCGGAAAAGTCGGAGAGGAACTGGCATATCCTACAGCAATGGCTGGTTCGCGAGCCGGACAATATTTTCGCCAATTACAAGGCTGGGCAAAACCTGCTGGGAAAAGGAGAGGTTGCCCGGGCCAGCACGCGGTTCGGCCACGCCTTTGGCCTGCTCCTCCATCACCCCGAACGCCAGACCTATCCCTATTGGCCGGACCTGGTGCAGCAGTACCTTGCCTGCCTCAGGACGGCAGGGGCGGAAGGTGCGTTTGACCGGGTGCGGGCGCTGGTCACGGCAGGATAAAAATTTTTTTTGAACCGAATAAATATTTTCTAAAGTCTCGACACGCAGGGGTCGATAAGAACACCAAGCCGGGAGAAATCCACAAAAGGAGGTGGTGGCGTTTCAACGAACAATCCCAGTCTCACGGTGAAAACGGTTTTTCAAAATTCTTTTAAACAGGGCACGGACGCCCGCAAACACACACATCACGGAGGATAATGTTATGGCACTCGTAATCAACAGCAATATCGGTTCTCTCAATGCACAACGCAATCTGAGCTCGACGTCCAAAGGCATGAACACCGCTATGCAGCGCCTGTCTTCGGGTCTGCGTATCAACAGCGCCAAGGACGACGCCGCCGGTCTGGCTATTTCCGACCGTATGACCGCTCAGATCCGCGGTCTGAACCAGGCTTCGCGTAACGCGAACGACGGTATCTCTCTGGCTCAGACGGCTGAAGGCGCTCTTCAGGAGACCACCAACATCCTGCAGCGTATGCGTGAACTGTCCGTTCAGTCCGCCAACGCCACCAACTCCAGCTCGGACCGCGCTTCCCTGGACGCCGAGTTCCAGCAGCTGGTCTCGGAAATCGATCGTATCGCGACCGACACCGAGTTCAATAACACTAAGCTGCTCGATGGTTCCTTCACCGCCCAGAACTTCCAGGTCGGTGCAAACTCCGGTCAGACCATTTCGGTCAGCGTTGACGGCGCAACAGCTTCCACTCTGGGTATCGACTCTCTGGCCGTTACCTCGGCCTCTGGCGCCAGTGCCGCGATCAGCTCGATTGACGATGCGATCGCCAGCGTAGATACCATCCGTGGCGACCTCGGTGCGGTACAGAACCGTTTCGAGTCCACCATCGCCAACCTGCAGAACGTGTCTGAAAACGTCTCTTCCGCCCGCTCCCGTATCCTGGACGCGGACATCGCGGCTGAAACGTCCAACATGACCAAGTTCAACATTCTGCAGCAGGCAGGGGTTTCGATCCTGGCCCAGGCCAATCAGACTCCTCAGTTGGCTCTCTCCCTTCTCGGGTAATTAGAGAACCGTATGAGATCGGGGGCCGGTTTTCCGGCCCCCCTTTTTCCTGAGGGGAGGAGGCGGCAATGAAAGTCGAGTCTATTGCGGTCCATGGCAATACCATGCTCAAGGAGCGTGAACCGGTCGACAGGTCTGAATTCGATCGCCAGAAGGCTCAGGACTCTGCCCCGAGTTCGAACGAGGGTTCCAAAATCCAGCCGGAAGAAGTCCTGAACAAAATCAAGGAATTGACTCAGGACGGCGCCTACAGCGTCCGTTTTGAGATGGACGATATGACCCAGAAGCTGATCATCCGATTGGTTGATCCGGCTACCGGGGATGAGATTCGCCAGATCCCGCCCGAGGAGATCCTCGGCAACGTGAAGCACCTCCAGGCGCTACGCGGCAACCTGGTTGATGCGGCGAGCTGACAGAGGGACAGGAGGACCAGATGTCCATTACCTTCGGAGGCCTGGCGACAGGCCTGGATACCAATTCCATCATCGATGCGTTGATGGAAATCGAGCGTCAGCCCATCGATCGTCTGGAGCAAGAGCAGAGCTATCTGAACAGCCGTCTTAATGCGTTCAAGAGCTTTGACAGCTCATTGACCAAGCTGCTCAGCAAATTTGAGGCCTTGGATACCCAGGACGAAGTTCGCTCCTATTCGGCCAAAGCCGGTACCGATGAGTTTTTCAGTGTGACGGCCTCCGGCACCGCCCGTCCCGGCAGCTATCAGGTCGAGGTTCAGAACCTGGCTCAGTTGCAGAAGGATGTCAGCGGTGGCTATGCCAGTTCCTCCGAAGCCTCGTTCGGGCAGGGGACGATCACCATCAACGGGGTCGATATCGCCTATGACGGGGACTCCCTCAGCAGTCTTGTGGACAAGATCAATGAGGCCAACAGCGGTGATAACCCGACCGGCGTGTCGGCCTCGATCATCAATGACGGCGTGACGGGATATCGCATGGTGCTTACCGGGGATGACGCCTCGACCAGCTTCACGGTCAGCACGACCGAGACGGTCGCAGGGGCCTACGCCGCGCCCACCTTCAGCAATGTCCAGTCGGCCATGCAGGCCTCGATCCTGGTGGATAATATCCAGATCAAGAGTGACAGCAACACCTTCGACGAGGCCATCCCGGGCATCACTCTGGATCTGACCAAGGTCAACGCGACGGGGGAAAAGACCAGCATCAACGTTTCTGTCGATACGGAGTCGGTGAAGACCAAGATCAACGACTTGGTCAAGGCCTATAACGATGTCTTCACGTTTATTTCCGATCAGGCTGACGCCGACTGGGGCAAGGACTCCAGCTTCCGCAGCGTCAAACGCCGGATGCAGGATATGCTGCTCACGGCGATTCCCGTATCGGGAAGCTTCACCATGCTGTCGCAGCTGGGGTTGAAAACCGAACGCGACGGGACGCTGACCGTCGACAGCACGGTGCTGGACAAGGCCATCAGTGATGATCTGGACGGTGTGGCCAAGCTGCTGGCGGGTGAAACGGGCGTCGATGGTGTCAGTACCCTGTTCAAGAACTACCTGGATGGGATTACCGACAGCAGTAACGGCATCCTGGCCAGCCGCCAGGAAACGACCGACAGCAGTCTGAGGCGTATCGATCTTAACATTACCCGGCTTGAAGGGCGGATGGAGCAGCGGGAGAAGAGCCTTAGGGCCCAGTACACCGCCATGGAGAATCTCGTCGCCTCGTTGAATTCGCAAAGTACGTATCTGTCTCAGGCGTTGAGTTCATTTAGTTCGCAGAGCTGAACACGGAGTCCATTATGAATGCTTATCTGAACCAATATCAGAACAACCTGGTATCGACAGCTTCGCGGGAGCAGATCCTTCTTATGCTGTACGATGGGGCCATCCGCTTCGTGCGTCAGGCCTCGGAAGCGATCGCCGACAGGAATTACAGCCGCAAAGCCACCATGATCAACAAGGCCATGGCGATTATCAGCGAGTTTTCCGCGACCCTCGATTTCGAGGTCGGCGGCGATATCGCCCATAACCTGTTCGCTCTTTACGACTACATGAACCGCGAACTCGTCAAGGCGAATGTCAAGAATGATCCTCAGCCCCTGGCCATCGTCGACAAATTGTTGAGTGATTTGCGCGAAACCTGGGGAGAGGCGGTGGAGATTGTTCGCCGCGAGAAGGCTGAGGAGTCGGCGGCTGCCGCGCGCCTAGGCGGTGAGAGGGAAGCCCGGTCTTTTTCCGTTTCCCTCTAACGCGACCCGAGTGGAACGAGGAGTGCGCACATGAATATGGAAGACAGGCTACTGGAAAAAGGAGAATCTTTTTTCTCTCAAGGGTCTTACGATCTGGCCATCCAGATGTTCCGGGAAGTGCTCGACATGAACCCTTCCCGAAAAGAAGCTTTCAATAATCTGGGCTGTCTTTATTTTCAGAAAGGGGAGATGGATTGCGCGGAAGAATTCTTTCTGCGTGCCTATTCCGTCGACTGTGATTATCTGAATGCCGTCTGCAATCTCTCGGAGTTCTACAAACAAGGCCGGAACCACAAGAGGGAATTGTTCTTCCGCCAGGAGGCCCTGAAGGTTGAGTCGCACAATCCGGAGCATTGGAATGCTCTGGCCCTGTGCTGGCTTGAGTTGGCCAATCTGGCCGAAGTGAAAAAAGCCTTTGAACACTCTCTGGCTCTTGACGACAGCCAGGCCTCGGTTCGGGCTTATCTGGCAGAACTCGGCAGCTTAAGCTGCTGACGCGTTGCACGACTCTACCCTGGAGGCCACAATGCATTCCGCCGACCGGAATCAGCTTCAACTGAATCTTCATAAGGCTCTTCTCGACTCCATTGCCTGCTATGAGGAGATCTCCGTGTTTAACGAAGAACTCCTTCATATCGGCATGCAGAGCGATGCCCGGATCATTCTGGATTTAGGTGCCCGGTTCAAGGCCCTGCAGGCCGATGCGCAGAAATGTGACCTGATTCTGCACCATGCGCTGGAGAAAACCACGGCCGAAGGAGTTCAAAGCCTGCTGCAGCAACATCGTCAGTTGCTGGAACAGGTTGCGACTCAGAACCGGTTGATTTCCGAGAAAATTCATGGCATGATGAGCCTCATTTCGGCAGATATATCGCAGATCCGGGGGGGGATGACGGCTATGTCGGGGTATCGCGGCGGCCGTGAGCACAAAGGCAGCGTTCTGAAAGGAGCCTGCTGACCGTCCCGGTAATTGACAAAGCAAGGATCCACCGTGTCCTCCCTTACCCTTTTGACCCATCTCAGAGAGCATAAGGTTGTGCGCATCTACGTCCCCGTTCACGGGGGCGAGAGGCTGAAACTTGATTGCGTTGCCAAGGTCATCAAGGAGCCCTTGGTTGAAGCCAGCTTCGTGGCTGACCAACTGCCCGTCTCGCAAATCGACACAACCCAGAAATGCCTCCTCTCCCTCGATACCGGGGAGGGAACCCTTTCCCTGAACTGTATTATTGAAGAGATCCTCGGCGACGAGAAGATCAAGCTCATGGCGACCGAGTCGATCAGTCATGAGCAGAAACGCGAGTGGTTCCGGGTGGATGCGAGCTTTTCCGTCAAATATTGGCCGATTGACGAGAAAGGCGCTCCCAAGGGGGATACGACGGGTGGAACGGTTATTGACATCAGCGGCGGGGGGGTACGTATTGCCGTCAAGGAATGTCTTCCCGTCAAGACCCGTTTGCGTATGGAAATCGAACTGACCGAACCGAGGATCGAAAAGGTCACCTGCATCTGCCGGGTGATGCGCGTGATCCGTACATTCAGTGGCCGCTCCCAGATGGGGTTGCAGTTTGAAGATATCGAGGTGGACGAGCGGGACAAGGTTGTCGCTTTCTGCCTGGCGGAACAGAGGAGACAGCTGCGTCTCAAGGTCCAGATAGCGGGGTCCGCACATTAGGCAACTTTGGGGCGGCAGCCGTTAATACGCTTTATGACAAAAAAGCCTTCGCATCTGCGAAGGCTTTTTTAATTGTGATTGAGAAACCGATCGGGGCGGTCATCTTGAGTGGGCGATCCTGTTCAGGCGAAGGCGTATTCCGATTGGAGCTCCGGATAGTAGTGGGGGATGGAGAGAATCGGGTCTTCCCGGGTAAACATCTCCGTACGGTTTCTCCCCTTGCGTTTGGCGGTATACAGGGCACAGTCCGCCTGTTCGATCAGTTCCTGGGCCGTTATGGATACGTTCCCCGCCGCACAGGTGATGCCGATGCTGATGGTGACACGATGACCATGCAGCCGGTAGCTTTCGTTGAGTAACGCCAGACGCTTATGGATGCGACTGGCAAGCTGGAAGGCCTGGGGCGCATTGGTTTCGGGAAGGATCAGCGCGAACTCTTCGCCACCGTAGCGACAGGGGGTATCCGAGCGGCGCACCGTCTTGCCGAGGCACTTGGCGACCTCCTGCAGAACGACATCGCCGGCCTGGTGGCCGAAGGTGTCGTTGACTTTCTTGAAATGATCGAGGTCGAGCATCATGAGCGAAAACGGTTTGCCGGAACGTTCGCTGCGGGCGATTTCGGCATCCAGGGTCACGTCGAAAAAGGCCCGGTTGTAGAGACTGGTCAGCGAATCGGTCAGGGCCAGCCGTGCCAGGTCGCTCTTGACCTTGCGGACATGGTCCATCCGGTCCTTTTGA
>QKGY01000047.1 GCA_003250235.1 Desulfuromonadaceae bacterium | reverse complement strand
CGGTTTTTGTGAGCTGCCCGACCTGCGGCCGCTGCCAGATCGATCTGATCCCGGTGGCCGAGGAGGTGGAACGCCGTCTGCACGACCTGCCGGAGAAGATCACCGTGGCGGTCATGGGCTGCGTGGTCAACGGGCCGGGGGAGGCGCGCGAAGCCGACGTGGGTATTGCCGGGGGCAAGGGGCAGGGACTGCTTTTCCGGCAAGGAGAGGTGGTGCGCAAGGTGCCTCAGTCCGAACTGGCCGATGCCCTGGTGGCGGAAGCCTGGGAGCTGGTTCGCCAGCGAAACAAAGGGTGATTTGCACGGTGAGAGCCCGCACATAGTTTTCTTGCATTTTGCTTGCGGATACGCTAGCTTTCCCTACTTGCCCCGCATCTTCGGGCACCCGTTTCTTTATTTTATTTCATCTGAGAGTCGAGGATTAGGCATGCGCTGGTCAGAATATTTGCTTCCGACGTTGAAAGAAACCCCTGCCGACGCCGAGGTGGTCAGCCACCAGTTGATGATGCGCGCCGGCATGATCCGCAAGGTGGCTGCGGGCATCTATAATTACATGCCCTTCGGGCTGCGCTCCATCCGCAAGGTGGAGACCATCGTGCGCGAGGAACTCGATCGCGCCGGGGCCATCGAGGTGCTGATGCCGATGGCCAATCCTGCCGAGCTCTGGCAGGAGTCGGGGCGCTGGGAGAAGTACGGCAAAGAGCTTCTGCGCTTCAAGGATCGCAAGGACGCCGATTTCTGCATGGGCCCGACCCATGAAGAGGTTGTCACCGACATCGTGCGCAACACGGTGCGCTCCTACCGCCAGCTTCCGTTGAACCTCTACCAGATCCAGACCAAGTTCCGCGACGAGATCCGGCCCCGCTTCGGCCTGATGCGCGGCCGCGAGTTCATCATGAAGGACGCCTACTCCTTCGATCTTGACGACGCCGGGGCGGATGCTTCCTATACCAAGATGTATCAGGCCTACCGGCGCATCTTTGCCCGTTGCGGGTTGAAATTCCGTGCCGTGGAAGCCGACAGCGGTGCCATCGGCGGGTCGTTCTCCCACGAGTTCATGGTGCTGGCCGAGTCGGGCGAGGATGGCATCGTCTCCTGCGACAGTTGCGAGTATGCCGCGAACGTGGAGAAAGCCGAAATCCGCATGGGTGATGTGGTGACGCCGGCGGCGGCCGAAGAGCTCCGCAAGGTCGAGACCCCTGCCCGCAAGACCATCGAGGATGTCGCCCTGTTTCTGGAGACAAGTCCGCAGCGCCTGGTCAAGACCCTCATCGTCG
Source organism: Desulfuromonadaceae bacterium (assembly GCA_003250235.1). Classification (GTDB taxonomy): domain Bacteria; phylum Desulfobacterota; class Desulfuromonadia; order Desulfuromonadales; family SZUA-540; genus SZUA-540. The sequence continues at coordinate 6,084 of QKGY01000047.1, read as the reverse complement.
AGACCGATACCGATGAGACGGTGGCCGTGCTCCTTCGCGGTGATCGTGAGCTCAACGAGATCAAGCTGGCGCATCGGCTCGGTTGCACCTGGATCACTCTGGCACCCGAGGAAAAGGTCCTGAAGGTGACCGGAGCGCCTAGCGGCTTTGCCGGCCCGGTCGGGTTGAAGGTGCGCATCCTGGCTGACCTGGAAGTCCAGGGGATGGCCGATTTCATCACCGGCGCCAACGAGAAGGATACCCACTTTGCCGGCGTCAATCTCGGCCGCGACTTTACCGTCGACACCTTTGCCGATCTGCGCCAGGCGGTAAACGGAGATCCCTGTCCCCGTTGCGGCGGCAAGCTGGAGAGCTGGCGCGGCATCGAAGTGGGGCACGTCTTCAAACTCGGCACCAAGTACTCCGAGTCCATGGGCGCCACCGTGCTCGACGATCAGGGCAAGGACCGCACCCTCGTCATGGGGTGCTACGGCATCGGTATCGGACGCACCGTCGCCTCGGCCATTGAGCAGAACCACGATGAAAACGGCATCATTTTCCCTTTGCCCATCGCTCCTTTTCATGTCGTGGTCACCATGGTCAATCCCAACGACGACAGCGTGCGGGATGCGGCGGAGAAGCTCTATGCCGATCTGCAGGCCGCCGGCGTGGAGACGTTGCTTGACGACCGCGACGAGCGCCCGGGAAGCAAGTTCAAGGATGCGGACCTGATCGGCATCCCTCTGCGGGTGACCGTGGGGGCCCGTGGGCTCAAGGAGGGGAATCTCGAGCTGCAGGAGCGTCAGAGCGGCGAGAGGACCCTGCTGCCGGTCGGCGAGGCGGCAACGCTTCTTGTTGAACAGGTCCGTGCGGCCCTGGCCGCCCGATAGCCGTACGAAGGGGGACTGAACCCCGGGAATGTTTTGCAACCTCAAGGATATCAACGGGCGAAAGCCATGAGCAAAGCTGTTATCGACGACGAAGGACGTATCCTTCTCTCACATCAGGTGTCCAGCGAGATCGGTGCCGCCAAGGTGGACCTGATCGCCCACTCTCCCAATCATCTGCTCTTTGCGGCGCAGAAAAAGGGCGAATCCGTGATCATGGCCGGGCTGGTCGGCGAGCTGGCGGTGACCGACCTGCTGTCCTTTTTCAACATGTTTCGAAAGACCGGTATGCTTCGCTTCGACCTGAAGGGGGGCAGCAAGGATCTCTATTTTCAGCAGGGAGAGATCGTTTTTGCTACCAGTACCTTTCCCGAAGAGGATCTGGGCGAGGTGCTCTGTGGGCTGGGGAAGATCGACTACGAAGGGCTCAAGCGCGCCCGAAAATCTCTAGCCGGTCGCTCTACCGTCGGCAAGCTGCTGGTCGAGCAGGGGTCGGTCACGCCCAAAGACCTCTGGCAGGCTACCCGCCACCAGGTGGAGTCCATCGTCTATAACCTCTTTGCCTTCGATACGGGAAGTTATGTCTTTGTCTCCCGTGAGCTGGAAAACGCCGATATCGTTCGTCTGTCCATGAGCACCCAGAACCTGATCATGGAGGGGTTACGCCGGGTGGACGAGCGGGAGCTGTTCATGCGCAGTATCCGCTCCTTCGATGCCGTTCCGGTGACGGTGCCTGAAAAGGTCGAAGACCTGCCGCCTGCCGAAAAGCGTATGGCGCTTCTGATCGGAGATCGCCGGGAGCAGGTTCGGGAGGTACTGCGGCGCAGCGGCATGGGAGAGTTCGAGGCCCTGCGCATTCTCTACCAGCTGGTCGAGAAAAAGGCGGTGAAGATGCAGGATGCGCCCAGCCTTGAGATGTCCGGGGATCTGGCCAAGATTCTCTCCATCTTCAATGGGGCTCTGAATGCCATCTCCCGGCGCCTGAGCGAGAAAAATCCTTCCTTTGCCAAAGAGGTCGATACTTTTCTGCACGATCTGCCCCAGCCCTTTTCCTTTGTCTTTCGAGACGTCTCCCTGCAGGAGGACGGAACGATCGAGGGAGGGCGTATTCTGGCCAATCTGGGAGGGCTGGATGACGTGGACAAGAAGAAGCTGCTCGCCGATGCCTTGAGCGAGCTGGTTTACATGGAGTGCATGGCCGCCCGCAGGGAACTGGGGGCGACGGAGTCTGCAGAGCTGATTCAGCGTGTGCAGGACATCTCCCGGAGAGTGAAAAACATAATTGGGGGCAAAGAATGAAAAATGCGGTCCGTGAACGACTGATTTTCGCGCTGGATGTCGACTGCTTCGAGGATGCGGAAACCTGGGTCAAGCTGCTGCACGAAAAGGTCGGGGTGTTCAAGGTCGGCAAGCAGCTCTTTACCCGCTGTGGTCCCGAAGTGGTGCACATGGTCAAGGGTGAAGGGGGAAACGTCTTTCTCGATCTGAAATACCACGATATCCCCAACACGGTGGCCAGTGCCGCTGTGGAGGCGGCCAAGCTCGGCGTTACCATGTTCAATGTGCACGCCCTTGGCGGGCGGGAAATGATGGAGAAGACGGTCTCTGCCATCGATGCCCTCTATCCGCGCGGCGATGCCAATCGTCCCCTGCTTCTGGCGGTCACCATCCTGACCTCGTCCACGGAACAGACTCTTGCCGAGGTCGGCATCGACCGTCCGGTTGCCGAGATGGTTCCGAGATTGGCCCGGCTTGCCAAAGAGGCGGGCATGGATGGTGTCGTCGCTTCGCCCAAAGAGGTCGGTCTTATTCGCGAAGCCTGCGGGGAAGACTTTGTTATCGTAACCCCCGGAGTTCGCCCCGCCACTGCGTCCCTCGACGATCAGAAACGGGTGATGACTCCGGCTGAGGCGATTGTCGCCGGCTCCGACTATCTGGTTATCGGTCGACCCATTTCGGCGGCGGATGACCCGGTGGAAGCGGCGGATCTCATCCTCGATGAGATGGCCTCGGCCCTGAACAAGGGGCGTTGATGGCCGAGTGGATCTACGGGATCAACCCGGTTCGCGAGGGGTTGCAGAGCCGGCAGCGCAAGCCTTTGGAACTGGTGCTGGCACGGGACATGCGCTCGGTGCGAATCCAGGAACTGACTGATGAAGCCCAGCAGGCCGGTATCCCAGTGCGCGAGCTTGAGCGCCGCGAACTGGAGCGTCTTGTCGGTCATTCCCGTCATCAGGGGGTGCTCTTGCGGGTGGAGGCTTTTACCTTTGCTTCTATGGAGGATCTTCTTGAAGGCTGGAAGGCGTCGGGACGTCCCGCCCTGTTCCTGCTGCTCGACGGCATCACCGATCCCCATAACCTCGGTGCTCTGGTGCGCAGTGCCGACGCGGCAGGCTGTCAGGGTGTGATTGTCCCCAGGGATAGGGCCTGCGGTGTGACCGGGGTGGTGGATAAGGCCTCGGCGGGGGCTCTGGAGCATATCCCGCTGTGCCAGGTGACCAACCTCGCCCGCACCATCGATGCCCTCAAGGATGAAGGAATCTGGGTCTACGGTTTGGCCGGGGAGGAAGGGTCTCAGTCTCTCTATGCGGCCGACCTGCGCGGCGATGTGGCCCTGGTTGTCGGCAGTGAGGGTTCCGGGCTACGCCCCAATGTGCGAAGTCATTGCGACGGCTTGCTGGCCATTCCCATGCAGGGTTCAGTCGGGTCGCTCAATGCTTCTGTGGCTGGGGCTCTGGGGTTGTTCGAGGTTGTGCGTCAACGGAGTGAATTGACGTAACTATTCTGCAACTCGTTATTCCTTCCTATTGAAAAGACCGGTCTTTGAGAGAGGCCGGTCTTTTTTATTTCATGCTGGTGTCTTTATGGGGATGTCTGAGCTTTGCAGTCTGCATCCATATGCTAATCTTTTGAGGAAAGGGGCGTGTATGTGGGTAACCGCGGATAATTTCGTTCGAGTGCGGGAGGATATCCCTGCGGATCAGGCGGAAAGACTGATTCCCGGCTGTGAGACCTGGGGCATGGAGCCGGCACCTGGGGTCAAGGGTCGGATCACCGTCTGGCCGGAAGGCCATGAGGCGGCGGTCAGTTGGGGGGGCGGCTCTTTCTGGGGAATCTGGCACGAGAAGGATGACGTGGTGGAACTCAACGAAGCGGTTCACGGTTTTACTCTCGCAGTAACCCGGGACGGAACGCTGTGGGCGGTGATGACCCTTGAGATGTTCAGACATTGGTATCTGAATCAATTTCTTGCGAAAGAGGTAGCGGGTGATCAACGTGGCGTCGCGGAGACGCGTCTTGCCGTCAAGGTCGGATGCTCAATTCTTCCGATTTACAGGGGGAGGGAGATGATCGGAATCCTGGAGGATGAAATCGCCGAGCAGAAGGATCACGGAGGCGGGATCCCTCTGCAGTGATCGGACCGTGTCTTTTTCCGGTAACCTCTTTGAAAACGTGGAGAAAAGAGTTGACATTCCCGCTACGTGGGACTAAAAGTCAAAGTATACCGCATTGGTAAAGTTTAATGACCGTAGGCGATGCGACGCTGTCCGGGGGGGCTGTGTGAATATGATGGGTGGGCGTAGGAAAATATTGATAACCGATGGCTCGGAGCTTGCGAGAAGGATGGATGGCGATTTTCTTCGCCGCCATGGCGTCGAACTTCTGGTGGCCCGTGACGGACAGGACGTACTCGCCCTGATCGAAAAGGAACATCCTGAGCTGGTCCTTCTGGATTTTGACATGGGCGATATGGCGGGGGATGAATGTTGCGGCCGCATCAAAAATGATATCCGCTTCGCTTCTCTTCCGGTTGTCGTCGTCGCTCCCCCGGGATGCGAGGAGGAGTTGGCCTGGTGCCGACAGGCCGGTTGCGACGGCCTGTTGCTGCGTCCGATTCGCAGACACCATCTGGATGTTCTGGCCAAACGGTTTCTCAAGCCCGTGGCCCGTTCGACGGTCCGCCATGAAAGCGCCCTTCAGGTGCGCTTCGGAAGCAATGAGAATGCTCTGTGCTCCGGAAAGGCTCTTAACCTTGGCACGGGCGGAGTCCTGGTCGAAACGGACCATTTGCTCGGAGTCGACACCCGGGTGACACTCGAACTGGACCTCCCGGGACTTTCTCCCTGCATCGTCTGTCAGGCACGCGTGGCCTGGATCAACAGATCCCGCTCGGTTGATGGGGGCCATTTCCGTGATGAACTGGGTTTGCAGTTTCTGGATATCTCGGATGAGAACAGGGAACTCATCCGTCATTTCATCGCTACCGAAGGTCTTCCCCCGGCTCTTTGAGCGCTCCCCCTGTCCCCTCCGGGACATTTTTTTCAATAAGAGATTGACAAGCTTCCGCAAATGCATTATACGTTTCCTCCGGTTCCGGGGGATATCTCTATAGAGATAAACTGTTGTATAAATCCCCCCCTGTGCTGGCGTAGCTCAATAGGTAGAGCAGCTGACTTGTAATCAGCAGGTTGCGGGTTCAATTCCTGTCGCCAGCTCCATGAGCTACAAAGGGGCTGAGGATCCTTTAAAGAAGGTATATATCCCCTGGAGGGGTTCCCGAGCGGCCAAAGGGAGCAGACTGTAAATCTGCCGTCTTAGACTTCGGAGGTTCGAATCCTCCCCCCTCCACCACTTGAAACTCGCCGGACGAGGTTCGGGAGACGCTTCCAGGAGGCCGTTGGCTGAATATACTGGGACGCCGATCGCACTGAAGTCCACAGTGTTGCAGATAGATATAGGTTGGTTGTTTTTGGGCGGGAGTAGCTCAGTTGGCTAGAGCATCAGCCTTCCAAGCTGAGGGTCGCGGGTTCGAATCCCGTTTCCCGCTCCAAACCAATCTCGGTAACTCCGCAGGCTTTCAACGGATAAGCCCACATAGCTCAGCAGGTAGAGCACTTCCTTGGTAAGGAAGAGGTCACCGGTTCAAGTCCGGTTGTGGGCTCCATACGTTGCGTCTGGGGATTTGTCTGTTTGTATGGGACCTTGGCCCCGTGGAACTCTTGGTGGCCGAACTTTAGGCGAAAAAAAGCAAAAATTAGTACAAAGGGAGGATATTGCAATGGCTAAAGCCAAGTTTGAGAGAAAGAAACCCCATGTCAATATCGGGACCATCGGTCACGTTGACCATGGCAAAACGACCCTGACCGCCGCTATCACCAAGGTACTGGCTTCCAAGGGCGGTGCCGAGTTCAAGGCCTTTGACCAGATTGACAACGCT
>QKGY01000297.1 GCA_003250235.1 Desulfuromonadaceae bacterium | reverse complement strand
TCGCGGACGAGCCTGAAGGTTTCAAAGGTTTTGGGATTGGCCAGAGGGTCGCCGGGGCCGGCGATGCCGACCACCTTGAGCTGAGCGCCTCCCGCCTTCTCCATGTGGGCCTTGACCAGGCGCACCCGCTCGACACCCTGAGCCGGGGTGAGCACCTTGCTGGTGACGCCGGGGCGGCTTTCGTTGGCACAGTCGAATTTGCGTTCGCAGAACCCGCATTTGATATTGCAGCCCGGCGCAACGGGGAGGTGAATCCGGCCGGCTTTGCTGTGGTCACCGCCGAAGCAGGGGTGGTCGGACTGAACTTTGGCTTTCATCATCGGGCATTGATTGGCCATGACGGATCTCCTTGGCTGGGGACGCGAAAAGGGCGCTCCCCCTGTTGGTGGTAAGCGCCCTTGCTGGTTCCGCAGCATAAAAAAGCCCCGAGGTCGCTGCCGCGGGGCTTCATTGCCGAGAGTGAAAAACCGGTACGTCCTTGTACCTCGGAGTTGATTTATTTTTAATTCTTGCGAATTGTATGCCAAGCCGTAAGTGGTTAAAAATTTGGGCAGGAGAGTTCCCTCAGCACTTCTCCTGCCCATGCCAGAGGCAATAACAAAAAAAAACGATCAGATTTTGTGCACTGGCTACGGGTGCGTCGCTGTCTCAGCAGGAGCACCCGGTTGAACGGCAATGACAGAGGTTGTCGGCATGCAGCGCCGAACAGATGGCCTCTTCAATCGGTCCGGAGGCGCTGACGTGACGGATACCGGCTTTTTCCAGCTCCTGACGGGGGTACTCGCCGATCTGTGCTGTCAGCATCAGGGTGCATCCGTTCAGAGCGGCCAGGATGTCCGCCATGCGACTGGGGCCGAAGGCGTGGTCGGGGTCAGCAGAGCAGAACTTGACCACCGATACCTCAGAGATCTTGGTCGGCGAAGCGCACGACCCCCCGAGTTCGTAGATGTGGAACTTTTCCGCATGTCCGAAGTGCTGATCGACTTCGGTTCCGCTTTTGGATGCGATCGCAATACGCATGACAACCTCCGAAGTACCAACGGATCGGGGTCTTCCAGTACATTGTCCGGAAGACCCCGGTGAGAATCGGTGTGAATCGCTTTTTAGACTTCCATAGTCGTAAAGGTGAAGCACTTTTTGGGGCAGGTGACGCCGCAGCCGGCGCAGCCGATGCAGTTGTCGGGATTGACGATGGTCATGACCATGCGGGTGGAATCGGTCTCCTCGTCAACCAGATCCTCAGGGCCGAGAACCTTGCGGGAGCAGGCTTTGAAGCAGCGACCGCAGCCGATACATTTTTCGGGATCGATCTTGTCGGCGAAGGTCGGAGTCCAGTCTTTGCCACCCCGGGTCTTTCCGGTCAGTAATGCCATGGTGTATCTCCTTTGTTGGGGAATGATGTTTTCCTAAGCGGGGTCCGCTCTCAAGCAAATCCGGGACGCTCGCCTTTGAGCATCGCCTTCTGCAGCCAGGGGGGCGGGCTGCCGCGCAGCACTTCCTGAAGCTTTTCCACCACCGTGGCAATGGCCTCCTGGTCTTTGCTCTTGATCGGATGAATTTTTTTGGCAACGAGCCGGGCGGCAGCGGGCCCACCGATTTCCGCCACATAGACCAGCGCACAGTCGGAGAGTCCTGAACAACGGGCTTCGATGCGGTCGGCTTCGTCAGCGCCTTCGGTCTTGACCTGAACCACTCCGCTGAACTCCGCCGCATCCGGACCGATTTCCCAGATGGTGAATTGCTCGGCGCGACCAAAGTGTTCGTTGACGTGAACCTTATCGGTACTGGCAAATGCCACTTTCATATACAAGCCTCGCTTTCTGCTGCCGTCGATGATGTCGAAGCGTCGCATTCTGATCATCCCGGTACCTCTTGCCTGAACAGGGGCACGGCGAACCGTGCCCCTGCGGTGATTAACGCATCATCTCAAACCACTGGTTCTCGCAGGTCTCGTCTTTGATGTCGAGGAACTTGTTGGCGATCATGGACAGGATGCTGACAGCTCCGCCGTACCCGATGACCGGCGTGCGGTGCATGTTGACCCGGTCGATGATCGGGAAACCGATGCGGAACAGAGGAATCTTGGCGTCGCGGGCGGCCCACTTGGCGTGGGTGTCGCCGATGATGCCGTCGACCGGATCGGTGACCAGCAGGCTGCGCATATGCCAGAGGTCCTTGTTGATGTAGATCTTGCCCTGGGCGCCGAAGGGAGAGGTTTCCAGAAGCGCCTTCATCTCCTTCTCGAACTTCTTGGTGGTGCGGGAGCAGAGGATGTGATAGGGGATCGCGCCCATCTCCAGCAGGAAGCTGACGATGCCGAGGAGATAGTCGGGGTCGCCGGCAACGGCGAACTTCTTGCCGTGCAGGTACTGATGCGCATCGGTCATGGCGTCGACGGCCCGGCCGCGCTCGGCTTTGAGCTGCTCGGGGATCGGCTTGCCGAAGAGTTCGGAAAGCTTCATCAGAAACTCGTCGGTTTTCTGGATGCCGAAAGGCATCGGCATGACGACCTTCTCACCGCTGTAGGTCTCTTCGATGAACTTCATGGTGTTGACCGTGGAGTATTTCTGCATGGCCATGGTGACTTTGCCGTTGATCGACTCGGCGGCGTCTTCAATCTTGGTGCCACCGGGGTAGAGCTTGTAGTGGCCGTCACAGGGGCTGTCGAACACGTCAGAGGTGTCGGCCAGAACCGTGTAGGGGATCTCCATCAGGTCGAGGATGCGCTTGTACTCGCGGATGTTGCCGGTGCTGCCGTCAAACCCGGGGATCAGGTTGAGCTTGCCGGTGCACTTGCCCTCGATCTTCTGCCCTTCGGTCAGGTACGTCAGGATGCTTCTGAGCATCGAGTCGTAGCCGTGGATATGGGTGCCGTTGAAGCTAGGGGTGTTGGCGTAGGGGATCGGCAGATCCTCGGGAACATGCCCCTTCTGCTTGGCGTTCTTGATGAAAGCGGTGAGGTCGTCGCCGATAACCTCGGGCATGCAGGTCGTATAGACGGGGATCATCTTGGGCTTGTAGAGGGAGTAGGCATTCTCCAGGCCCTCGAACAGGTTGGCCTGCCCGCCGAACACCGCACCGTCTTCCGTCATGGCGTCGCAGGTTGCGGCGGACGGCTCGCGGAAGTGACGGCTGAAGGTGCTGCGGAAGTAGGAAGCGCACCCCTGGGAGCCGTGCACGAAGGGGAGGCTGCCTTCAAAGGCGGTGGCGACCATCTGGGCGCCCAGAGGCTGGCAGGCATGGGCGGGGTTGATCACCAGAGCCTCGCGGGCAAAGTTGATCTCTTTGTATTCTTCGGTATTGATCCATTCCTTGACCCGCTCGATTTCCTCGGGCGAGTGCTCGGTAACGGTTTTGACAGATGTTTCAGCGCTCATGGCGTTAACTCCTTATAGGGATTCCGTAGGGGCGAATCATGCTGTCGCCCTTTCGCGTGGTCACTCGAGGGCGATGCCAGGCATCGCCCCTACAAGAATTCTTTAAAACGGCGACTTGACCAGTTTCCAGGTCGGCGAGTTGATCGCCATGTCGATATCCCGGGCGAAGATCTTGAACCCTTCATAGCCATGGTAGGGGCCCGAGTAGTCCCAGCTGTGCATCTGACGGAAAGGGATGCCCGATTTCTGGAACACGTACTTTTCCTTGATGCCGCTGCCGACCAGGTCGGGTTTGAATTCCTCGACGAATTTCTCCAGCTCGAACTCGGAGACGTCGTCATAAATCAGGGTGCCTTTGGCCATCTCGGGGGCGGTACGGTCATAGTCGTCCTGGTGGGCGAACTCGTAACCGGAGCCGGTGATCTGGATGCCGAGGTCCTCGTAGGCGCCGACGGTGTGGCGGGGGCGCAGGCCTCCGACGAACAGCATGGCGGTCTTGCCGTCAAGGCGGGGCTTGTACTCGTCGATCACGGCCTGCATGACCGGTTTGTACTTGGCGATGACCTTCTCGACATTGGCCTTGATGGTGTCGTCGAAGCGCTCGGCAATGTTGCGCAGGCTTTCCTCGATCTTGGAGGGGCCGAAGAAGTTGTATTCGAGCCAGGGAATATTCCACTTCTCTTCCATGACCTTACACATGTAGTTCATGGAACGGTAGCAGTGGATCAGGTTGAGCTTGACATTGTGGGTGGCGCCGATTTTCTCCACTTCGCCGTCGCCGGTCCAGACCGATTTGACGTTGAGGCCGATCTCTTCGAGGATCGGTTTGGCGGCCCAGACGTCGCCGCCGATGTTGTAGTCACCGATCAGGGCGACATCGTAGGGGCCGGGTGCGTCGGGGAACTCGAAGCGGCCGATGATGTGGTCGCGGATCGAGTCGTTGGAGATATGGTGGCCCAGAGACTGGGACACGCCGCGGAAGCCCTCGCAGTTACAGGGGACGACCAGCTTGTCGAGCTCGCCTTCCATCCTCTTGGTGACGGCGTTGATGTCGTCACCGATCAGGCCGACCGGGCACTCGGAGAGTACCGAGAAGCCCTTGGCCAGGGGGAAGAGTTCGTTGGCCTCGTTCAGCAGCTTCTCCAGCTTCTTGTCGCCGCCGTACACGATGTCACGCTCCTGGAAGTCGGAGGTGAAGTCCATCGGGAAGGAGGTGACGCCGGGGATACCCTGCATCAGGTTACGCCGGGTGCCCCAGCTGTACACGCCGCAGCCGATCGGGCCGTGCGAGACGTGAACCATGTCACGGATCGGGCCCCAGACCACCCCTTTGGCGCCGGCATAGGCACAACCGCGCTGGCTCATGACGCCGGGAACGACTTTCTTGTTCGATTTGACCGCGCAGGGAGAAGCGCTCGGCTCGTTGGCTCCCAGGTGGGGGGCGCGCTTTTTCTGGGCTTTGGCCGGCATTTCGGCCAGAGTCTCTTGGATCAGCTTCTCGGTACGATCTTTAGTAATACCCTTGATGGGTTTTCTCTCTGCCATGAGATACTCCTGTAGTGTCTAAACCGCTGGTTCGGTCGGGGTGGTTATGCCACGCCGCCATCAGCGCTTTAAAGGACTGGGCTGCACCTGTTGCCCGGGTTCTGAGTGGCCGGGGAGAGCGGCTGCAGGGTGGGTGAACACCCATAGACCGCTGATCCCCGGAACGATGTCAGATTGGGGCAGATCTCTTTGAGGAAGGTTTAGGCGTTCTCAGCCTTGCCGACGACGCTCTCGTCTTCCGCTTCCATGATGCCGAACTCCATCAGCAGGTCTTCGAGATCGTCCATTTCGAGCGGGGTGGGAACGACCAGCATCTTGTTGTCGTTGATCTTCTGCGCCAGGGTCCGGTACTCGTTGGCCTGCTTGTGTTCGGGAGAGTACTCGATGACGGTCATGCGGCGCAGTTCGGCGCGCTGTACCTGGTTGTCGCGGGGAACGAAGTGGATCATCTGGGTGCCGAGCTTCTTGGCCAAGGCTTCGATGAGGTCGGCTTCGCGGTCGGTGTTACGGCTGTTGCAGATCAGGCCGGCGAGACGCACGTTGCCCGAGGAGGAGTATTTCAGAATCCCTTTGGAGATGTTGTTGGCCGCGTACATGGCCATCATCTCGCCGGAAACGACGATGTAGATCTCTTCGGCCTTGTTCTCGCGGATCGGCATGGCGAACCCGCCGCAGACAACGTCGCCGAGAACGTCATAGAAGACGAAGTCGAGATCGGGGGTGTAAGCACCCTCTTCTTCGAGGAAGTTGATGGCGGTGATAACACCGCGGCCTGCGCAGCCGACGCCCGGCTCCGGGCCGCCCGACTCAACGCACTTGACGCCGCCGTAACCGTACTTCAACACATCTTCCAGCTCCAGGTCCTCAACGGTGCCGAGCTCGCGGACTTTGTCCATAACCGTTTCCTGCGCTTTGGCGTGCAGGATCAGGCGGGTGGAGTCTGCCTTGGGGTCGCAACCGACGATCATGACCTTTTTGCCGAGGGAGGCGAGGCCTGCTACGGTGTTCTGAGTCGTGGTGGATTTACCGATGCCGCCCTTGCCGTAGATTGCGATCTGACGAAGTTTCTTCTCTGCCATGACTTTTTCCTCTCTTTCGCTCTTTTGTGTTGATTGTGTCTGCTGGTCGGCAACCCGGGGCGGCATCCCCGTTGATGTGTCCAGATTGACCGAAAAGCCGACGTTTCAAAAAAACAACCCCACCCGGGGTATCCGGATGGGGCGTCAGTGCCCTGCGACTCCGCCATGGTGTCGCATGTTCGTTGCTACGTTCTAAATAGAAAAAGCCCGACGGGAAATCCCTTCGGGCTTCATTGCCTGATTCAAGGAAAAGCACAACCGTTGTGCTTCGCCATGCGTGGTTCGGTTTTGTCTGAGCTTCTGCAGGGGCTGTGCCAACTTGGTCGGCGATGGAGGCAAAAGGCCTTTTTGACCGCTTTTGAGAAGAAACTGCCCGTTGCGGGTCCGGTTGCCAGCCCGGATTTGTGCTCAAAACTTCAGCATGGCTTGCCACGTGTGTGGGCATCGCGACCGTGCGACAGTCTGCCCAAAAAAAGGTCTTTGTTGCTTAAAAAAGAGACCATGCCTGGGCGGTGCGAGCGCCAGACCCTTGTTTTAGGGGCCTCCACAGGCGGCATGAAGATCCTCGGATCAATGGCGCTCCGAGACATAAAAACCAAAGGAGGTTTTGAAGATGGACAGTGCTGTCGCATCCCTCGTCCACAGCGGGGACGTACTCTTTCTCATGCTCGGGGCGGTCATGGTGTTCGCCATGCATGCCGGTTTTGCTTTTCTCGAGGTCGGTACGGTCCGGCAGAAAAGCCAGGTCAACGCCTTTGTCAAAATTCTCACCGACTGGTCGGTCTCGACCGTCGTCTATTTCACCATCGGTTTCCCCCTCGCCTATGGCGTTCATTTCTTCCACCCAGCGCAAGATCTTCTTGGCGCGGACCAGGGGTATCAGCTGGTACGGTTTTTCTTTCTGCTCTGTTTTGCCGCCTGCATCCCGGCCATTATTTCCGGCGGGATCGCCGAGAGAGCCAGGTTCTGGCCGCAGGTCGTCGCCGGGGCCATCTTCGCCGCCGTGGTCTATCCTCTGTTCGAGTCCCTGATCTGGGGGCAGAACAGCGGCGCATTGCAGACTTTCCTCAAAAATACCCTGGGCGCGCCCTTTCATGATTTTGCCGGCAGCGTGGTGGTCCATTCCATGGGCGGCTGGCTGGCCCTGCCGGCCGTCATCCTGCTCGGCGCGCGTCAGGGGCGTTACGTCAAGGGGCAAAGCCGCGCCATCCCCATCAGCAATATCCCTTTTCTGGCCCTGGGCAGCTGGATTCTGGCCGTCGGCTGGTTCGGCTTCAACGTCATGAGCGCCCAGTCCCTTACCGGGATCTCGGGGCTGGTAGCGGTCAACTCGCTGCTGGCCATGGTCGGCGGGGTACTCTTTGCTCTGGTGGCCGGACGCAACGACCCCGGTTTTGCTCACAATGGCGCTCTGGCCGGCCTGATAGCCATCTGCGCCGGTTCGGACATCGTTCACCCCGTTGCCGCTTTTTTTGTCGGCGGCATCGGCGCGCTGATCTTCGTCTTCGGGTTCCAGTGGGAACAGGAAACCCTGAAAATCGACGACGTGCTGGGAGTCTGGCCGCTACATGGTGTCATCGGCACCTGGGGAGGCATTTCGGCGGGTATCTTCGGCTCTCCGCTCTTCGGCGGCATGGGAGGAGTCACTTTCCTGTCGCAGGTGGCCGGCAGCGTCATGGCCATTCTCTGGGCCGTTGTTTTTGGCGCCCTTGTCTATGGGGCTATCCGCATGATCTCCGGATACCGTCTGGCCAACGAGGACGAATTCCGTGGCCCCGACCTGTCGATCCACCACATCAACGCCTATCCGGAAGAGCACGTCAAGTAAAGGCTTTCGGGACGCGGGAGGACCTTGCAGTCCTCCCGCGTCTTCCCTTGCTGCTTCGGGTTCACCAAAATCCCCTGTTTTTCTTCAAAAGATCCTGCTGGACCGGACACCCTCCTGTTTTTGCGGTAAAATAACCCAATTGTTTTCAATTTGCTGTCTATGGTCACTTTGGGACGGAGGACATGCATCTGTTCTGTGGGCTCTCACGCAAAGCGTATCCCCTTGCCATCGTTGTTTTGTTGATCCTGTCTTTTCGGGGCTCGGCCGCCTTTGCGGCCGATGTGGCCGAGGATAACTCCCCCCATGTTGTCTGGGTCGTGGTCCTGAACAATTCGCCCCCTCTGCAGTATTACGATCCGGTGGCCAAAAAAGCGGCGGGATTTGCCGTGGACATCTTCGATGAGGTGGCCCGGTTAAAGGGGCTCGTCCCCGTCTACCTCTACGCCGATACCTGGTCGCAGGTGGTGGATGCGGTCGTCAGCGGCCGTGCCGATGTGGCGGCGAGCCTGGGAGTCAGCCCGGAGAGAAGCAAGCTTCTTGCTTTTACCGATGAAATTCACAGCACCTCCCTTTCCCTCTTTGTCCGCGCGCGGGATACCGGCATCGAAGGGCTGAGACCGGGGCTGAAGATCGGGACCACCGAGGGGAGCATCGTGGTTGCGACTCTGAGCAAAAGTCCCGGCGTCGAGGTGGAGGAATACCGAAGCATCCCCGACGGGGTTTTCGCCCTGCTCGCCGGCCGAGTGGACGGCTTTGTGGCCGGAGAGAACCTGGTGATGAAAGAGGCCCGGGCGGCCCGCATTGAAGATCGCCTGCGGATTGTCGGAGAGCCGCTGCTGAACATCAAGCGGGGGATGGCGGTCCGCCTGGACAATCCTGC
>QKGY01000308.1 GCA_003250235.1 Desulfuromonadaceae bacterium | reverse complement strand
ATCGGGACCGTGTCAGGAGAAACGCAGGGCCAGAAGGTTAACGAGGCCGATGAGAAAACCGAGCAGGGCGCCGAAGAGATTGATGTATTTGAACTGCTCCTTCATGATGCCCATCAGCAGCCCTTCTACCTTGAGGATATCCAGGGAATTGACCTTTTCTTCCACCATGCGGTGGACGTTGAGGGTCTCGACCAGGGGAGGCACTTCCTTCTTGAGCAGTTCGGCCAGCTGTCCGTACAGGACATCATCCATCTCCTCCCGAACGTCCGCCGGGATGCGGGCCGAAAGCTTGCCCATGGGCTTGCGGAACAGCCCGTTCTCCAGCCAGGCGGCCAGGGTCGCATCGAAAGCGTTGCGCGCTTCGTCAGAGCGGATAAGCGCCAAAAGGTATCCCGCCAGGGCGTCACGCCCCTTTTCCACCCCGCCATCCGGCAGCGCCTTCTCCAGCAGGGAGGCAAAGGGTCGGTCCTTGATGGTCTCCAACCCCCGTTCCGTCAGCTGCATCAGAGTGTCCACCGACCGGCGGCTCTGCACGGCGCTGATCACCCGCTCGCGGATAAAACGCCGCATCCCCGCCACCTTCTCATAGGGGACTTTCTCCAGATAGGTACTCAAGGGGCGGTCGAGCAGGGCATCGATCCGTTCGCGCAGCAGGCGGGCCACCTCGGCCTGGGTCTTTTCCTCCCGCAGCCATCGAGCGATCTCGTCACCGGCCTTATCGAGAAACTCCGGGATGCGGGCATAGATCTTGTCCATATTGAGGAACCCGGCCAGCAGACCCGAGAGCCCGCCGAGCGAATCGAGAAAGCCCTCGATCGCTTCCTGGGCTTTTTTGACCAGGCGTTGGCGGAAATCGGGGTCGTAGAGCATGCCGCCGAATTTCTCCAGCAAAGGAGGGATCTCCTTTTCGAGCTGGGCCAGGATCACCTCGACGAGGTCCGCCGGCAGCAGCTCGCGGATGTGACGATCGGAACTCAGCAGCTGCTCGGCCTTGGCGTCGATGAAATGGCCGACCGATCGGGCCAGAGCGGGGGAGGCAAGAAAGGTCGTGATACGCTCATCCAGATGGGCGCGAAGCCGGGTGTATTTTTCCGGAGTGAGGAAACTCTCGAGGTCGCGGGCCAGAAAAGCATCCCCTTTGCGCTGCAGGTAGAGACGAAGCCTGTCCTCGAACGCTTCCGAATCGAGATAGGCGAATGCCGATTTGACCACCTTCCAGCGCAGCAGTTCGACAAGATCGCGAAAACGGTTACGAAAATCGGCCGGCACCAGGGACTCCACCGTGCCCAACTCCCGGTCGAGGAAACCGCCGAGCTTGTCCGTCATCGCCCCCCGCAGTTCCCGGCGAAAGCTCTCCTTCTCCAGCGCCCTGCCGACATCCTCCGAGGTCAGCAGATGGCTGCCGACCATCTCCCCCATCTTCTCGGCCAGCTCACCCCGTTTGGACGGAATGATTCCCGGCGTCAGAGGCAGGCGGACCCCCAGGATCCGCCAAGGCTTCAGGGGACGGAAAAGCATGCGGATGGCCACGTAATTGGTGACGTAGCCGATCAGGGCCCCGAGCAGGGGGGGAAGGGCATAGGGTAAAATCTGTTCGAGAGTCATCATATCCTTGATTATGAGGGGGCCTCCGGGACGGAGAAATCACCCCTCCATTTCGATCAGCGAATGATCGCCAATGTTCATCCGTCGGGCGTTGCCAACCAGAGTGACCGAATCGCCGAGGATCGAATCCCTCAGCACCATGCCGGATACGCGAGAATCCGTATTGATGATCGAGTCGCGGATGACGCTCGCCTCGATCACCGAGCCTGCGGCCACCGATACGTTGGGGCCGATTACGCTGTTGCGGATGACCGCCCCCTTACCGATGTGCACGGGCTCGACCAGTACCGAGTTGTCCGCCTCGCCATGGCAATGGTGGCGCTCCTTCAGCAGGTAGCGGTTAGTTTCCAGCAAGGTTTCGGGTTTGCCGCAATCGAGCCAAGCGTCAATCTCCGGGGCACGAAACTTCAGACCGTCGCCGATCATGCGCATGAACACGGCGGGAAGGTAATATTCCCCCTTGACCGTATCGCCAGCCTTGATGGTCTTGTCCAGGTAATCCATGAAGCCACTACCGTTCTTCAAATAGTAGAGACCGACCTGGGCCAAGCGAGAAATCGGCGTATCAGGCTTCTCCACCATGTCGACGATGTACCCCGCCTCGACTACGTTGACACCGAAACGCTGGTAATCCTCGACCTCTTTGGAATAGATCAGGCCGTCACAGTCCTGGCAGAGGGAGGGAATCTTGCCCAGGTCGGTCACGAAAATGGTGTCGTTGAACACCACCAGGACATCGTCGCCGGGGTGGATGCGCGGCGTCGCCAGAGCGACGGCGTGCGCCGGGCCCAGCCGCTCCTTCTGCACGATATAGCTGCAGCGCAGCGCCGGAAATTTCTCGGCCATGAACCGTTCGATCTGGCTGCCGTTTTCGTCGGTAATAAAAATATATTCGTCCGCCTTCAGGGGTTCCAGGCGGCTGACGATGTGCTCCAGAACCGTCTTGCCCGCCACATGGACAAGGGACTTGGCTTTGGTATGGGTATGGGGGCGCAGGCGGGTCCCTTTGCCTGCCACCGGAAGAATGATTTTCATGTTGCCTCCTCAAGGGTTGTTGCCATCTTTGATATCCTTGCGTAAGATGCCTTTTCGCAGTCATGTTCCCGGTAATCCGGGGAATTCGGGGCGGTCATGCCGTCCATTCGCCAGCCCAGAGGATAGGAGTACCGATGAAAGACCATCTGGTTCGCATCGTTTCCCGCGACGGATCCCTGCGGGCCGTTGCCGCCACCACCGCCGATCTGGCCAATGAGATCTGCGCCCTCCAGGGCACCGATCCCACCGCATCCGTTGCCTTGGGCCGCCTGACGACCGGGACCGCGCTGTTGGGTAGTCTGCTCAAGGGAGAAGAGCGTCTGGCCCTGATGATCGAGGGGAATGGACCGCTACAGCGACTTCATGCCGAAACCGATGCCTTCGGGCATGTCCGGGCTTCGATCAAGGTCCCCGTCTCGGGCCTTTCTCCCCGTGAGGGGCGTTTCGACGTGGCCGCCGCCGTGGGTCGCGCCGGCTTTCTCCACGTGGTCAAGGACCTGGGGATGAAGGAACCCTACCGGGGAATGGTCCAGCTCTACACCAGCGAGATCGCTGAAGATCTCGCCTACTACCTGACCACCTCCGAGCAGGTGCCGTCTTCGGTCGGGCTGGGCATTTATATCGAGCCGGACGGGAGCATCTCCAGTGCCGGCGGGTTTCTCGTCCAGTCGCTGCCCGGAGCCGATGACGACACCCTGAAGCGGCTCGAAGAACGTCTGCTGAGCCTTCCCCCCATGACCACCCTGCTGCGGCAGGGGAAGGCTCCCGTGCACATCCTCGAAACCCTTTTCGCCGACATCCCCTTTACGATCCTGGCACAGACCGATCTCTCCTTCCGCTGCACCTGCCAGAGGCAACAGGTTACTCAGGTTCTCAAGGCGCTGGGGCAGGAGGAACTGAAGGCGTTGATCGCCCGGGACGAGCCGACAACAGTAACCTGCGAGTTCTGCAAACAGGTTTACCCTTTCAGCAAAGAGGAACTGCGGGGGCTTCTAGACAGCTGAGCAGGGGCTCACTCCTCGACGATCTCTCCGATGAGGTCGTACTCGGAAGAGTCGGTGATGCGCAGCGGCACGATTTCTCCGATATCGGCATAACCGGCTGTGATATAGACCTGTCCATCGATATCCGGAGCCTGTCGGATGGATCTGCCGCGTAACAGCAGATCAGTCTCTTCGCTGTACCCTTCGACGAGAACGGGCTCGATGCGCCCCTTCAAAGCACGGTTCTTGCGGAAAGACACCCGACTCTGGGCCTTCATGAGTTTGTGGTAGCGGGTGTTCTTGGTCCGCTCAGGGATCTGCGCGTCCATGGCCGCTGCCGCCGTTCCTTCCTCGCGCGAGTACCGGAAGACCCCCACCCGTTCGAAATGTCCTTCGTTGACGAAATCGAGAAGACGCTGGAACTGCTCGTCCGTCTCGCCGGGAAATCCGACGATAAAGGACGTCCTCAACGTCAGCTCCGGGATACGTTCACGCAGACGTGTGAGCAGCTGGCGGATGGCCGTCTCGTCCACGCGGCGATTCATCAGCGCCAGGACGGTGTCATCGATGTGCTGGAGGGGGATATCCAGATACTTACAGATTTTATCTTCGCGGGCGATGATGTCGATCAGCTCGTCACTGACACCGTCCGGGTAGGCATACAGCAGGCGAAGCCAGCTCAAATCCTCGATCTTGACCAGTTCGCGCAACAGGTCTTCCAGTCGGGCGCCATCCTCGCGGTCGGCACCGTAGGCCGTAATGTCCTGGGCGATCAGATTCACCTCGCGCACCCCGGACTCGACCAGACGGCGCACCTCACGGACCACCGAATCGATACTGCGGGAGCGCAGAGTGCCTCGCAACTGGGGGATGACGCAGTAGGAGCAGTGGTTGGCGCACCCCTCGGCGATCTTCACATAGGTCGAATAGAACGGCGAGGACTTGACCCTCGGCGTGGTATGATCATAGAGAAATTCCGGCAGGCTCACGGCATACAGGGCCTTGTCGGACAAGGCCTGGGCATCGAGAAGCTCAACGATGCGGGCCGAATCGCCGGTCCCCATAAAAAGATCCACTTCAGGAAGCTCGGCCGCCAGTTCCTCACGATACCGTTGCGGCAAACAGCCGCTAACCACCAACAGGCGGCATCGCCCTTGTTTCTTGTAGTCCGCCACCTCCAGGATGGTCTCGATCGACTCTTCCTTGGCGTCATTGATGAACGCGCAGGTATTAACGATGATGATATCGGCCTGGGCCTCATCGGTGACGATTTCAAAACGGTCGGGGGGCAGATGCCCGAGCATGACCTCGGCATCGACGAGGTTTTTGGGACAACCGAGGCTGACCAGACTGACTGTGTACTTTTCCAAATGCGTTTCCTGTTTCACCATTATCCGCCGTCTCTGCTTAAGGCTTCCTGAATACCCGCGGTCAGGATCGCATGTTGACGAACTGCAACTCGATACCCAGGTCCGTCCCCTTGAGCAACTGGATGACCTCCTGCAAGTCATCGATCTGCTTGCCGGTGACCCGCACCTGGTCATCCATGATCTGCGGCTGGACCTTGAGCTTGCTGTCCTTGATCACCTTGATGATATCCTTGCCTTTTTCCTTGGAGATTCCCTGGACGATGGCGACCCTTTGCCGCACCGCACCGGCGGAAGCGGGCTCCTTCTTGCCGAAATCCAGACATTTCGGCGAAACCTGGCGGCGAACCAGTTTCCCCTTGAGAATATCGACGATCGCCTGCAGCTTGTAATCGTCGGCGCCGAGCAGGACGATGGCTTCTTTCTCCAGCGTCACCTCGTTGTGGGTTCCCTTGAAGTCGAAACGCTGGGCGATTTCCTTCAGCGTCTGATTGACGGCGTTATCCACCTCCTGCATATCTACCTTGGAGACGACGTCGAAACTGGGCATGGCATTCCCCCTGAATGAAAAGTATCGCGGTGAAAAGATCGTCACCGAATCAAGGACTTATAACATGGAAGTCCGCTGTTGAAAAGGGCTATTCCCGGGAGGTTCTGCAGCGGTTTCGCCGTCTTCAGAAACCGGGCTCCACATCCTGGGGGGAAACCACTTCCACCCCTTCAGGGATCTTGAACGTGAACAGGCTTTCCGACAGCTCCAGATTGACCCTGACATCCGTAAAATCGATGCGGGTGCTGTTGCCGTTGCCATCGGACAGATGAACGGAAACCAGGGGAAAAACAGGGGCCTTCCCCTTCCGCGCTGTCAACACTGCGTCTTTGGCAACGGTAAGATGCAGGCTCTGCACCATGGTCGAGGGAATTTTCGGCTGAAGCGCAAGGACGAAGTTGCCGTGATCGTCCTGCTGAGGATTCGCCCAGGAGATGGCAAACTCTTTAGACAGATTGCCCAGCCCGGTCAGGAACAGCATGGGGTTTTCCTGGTGGCTTGTCGAATCCGTTTTCAGGGAGGTCTTCAAGACCTGTTGGTTTTCGGGCAGATACACCCAGACGGTGGCCCCGTCGGAGACGATCTCCTGCGTGCTGGGGGTGGCGTAAATCCACCGGAACATCACCCGCGCGGTCCGCGCTTTGTCAGGCCCGGTAAATTTCACCTGCACATTTCCGCCACCTTCCTGCATCTGTTCCAGGGACGCAATAAGGGATTGCTGGTGAAAGCGCGCCTCGAAGGTCTTAATCGCGGTTCCCGGTTCCGTTTCCCCCCGAAACGGCGTCTCCAGGGCATCCACGACCCGACTCAGCGGGACGGACTCTGCCAGAGAAAGTACGGGGAAAAGAACGATGAGAGCCAGGGCTATCCCCTGGATGACTTTTACGAGTTTCATAGGATTCCTTCCCGTTCGAATCAAATCGAAACCTCCGGAGTCGGTCCGCGCACCGAGCGGATATGAACCAGACCGGTTTGCAGATCGAATTCCACCGTACGCCCGTGCCCTCCCCCGACATCCTCCGCCAGCAGGGGCACACCCAACCGCTGCAGAGTTTCCCGTGCCTGGCGGATATTCCGCGCACCGACCGTCTCTTCCGCCGAGGTATGAAGCGGCTCGAACATATTGGCGCCACCGATGATTTTCGCCCACAAGCGTTTTTCGGAGGCCCCCAAGCTCATCATTTCTGCC
>QKGY01000255.1 GCA_003250235.1 Desulfuromonadaceae bacterium | reverse complement strand
TCGCCCCAAAAAAACTCAAGCCGGATAACCCCGGCTGTTGTTTCATGTTAGCACTCCTGCTGGTTGAGTGCTAACGGGAACAAACATAACAACGCCATCCCCCTTTGTCAAGGGCAAATCCGGTCATTCATCGCGTGATTTTTTACAGAAACGGCAGGATCAGATGATCGAAAAGCAGCCAGCCCGCAAGGGAAAATTGCAGGCGTCCCTGCGTCTGGTAAAGGTAGTCCGGCGACTGCTCCAGCGCCGGGCCGAAAGCGTCTCTGAACCCGATGCCGAACCGGGCGGCGAACTCGGCTTCGGCGACGCCTTCCGCGGTGCGTAGTCCGAGATACAGGGTTTCGGCCATGGCCTGCCGCTGATCGAAACGTTCCAGAACTTCGGCCGGATCAAGGCCCTGGTGCAGCAGGCGGCGATAGCGGTCCAGGTCCGCGGGCACCGCCAGGCGCAGCCCCCAGTCGCGGGCCTCGAAAGCATGCGCGCCGGCCCCGATGCCGAGGCAGGGCTGCCGCCGCCAGTAGCCGAGATTGTGCCGGCACTGACGGCCGGGACGGGCATAGTTGGATATTTCGTAATGCTCGAAACCGGCTTCGGTCAGGCGCCGATGCAAAGCCATGAACTGTTCGGCATAGACCTCTTCATCGGGCAGGCGCAGGTCACCGCGGAGTTGCCGCTCATGATAGAGGGTTCCTTCCTCCACGGTCAGGCCGTAACAGGACAGATGGGCGGACGCTTCATCGAGCAGACGAAACAGGTCCTGTTCCAGAGCGGCGACGGTCTGTCCCGGCTGGGCAAACATCAGATCGCAGGCGATATTCTCGAATCCGGCGCGACGGGCCAGTCGGAGGGCCTGCACGGCCTGGTCGGGGGTGTGAATCCGTCCCAGGCGGGCCAGATTTTCCGTTTGCAGGGATTGCACCCCCACAGAGAGCCGATTGACGCCGGCGGCGCGATAGCCGACGAGAGACGCCGCCGTTACCGTGCCGGGATTGGCCTCCAGGCTGATCTCGACATCGGCGCTCACCCCAAACCGATGGGCGGCGGCGAACAAGATCCGGTCAATCTGTTCGGGCGACATCAGCGACGGGGTGCCGCCGCCGAAAAAGATCGAGGTCAGCGGTCCTTGCCGGTGCCCGGCGGCGGCCAACTCCAGATGCCGGAGCAGCAGCTCAACATATTCGGCGATTTGTCCGGGGGTGTGGCGGTCAATGGAAAAAAAATCGCAATAGGGGCACTTACGAACACAGAAGGGAAAATGTAGATAGAGACCGATCATCGAGGCGGCGGTAAAGACCGGGAGGCCGAAGTATCGGCCTCCCTTGGCAAAGGATATCGGTTCATCGGATAAAAATAAAGGACATCACCGCCAGGCAGAGCACGGCCAACAGCACACCGATCCCCACCGGATAAGCGCCCAGGCGGCTGCGTCGTTCGATGGCGGCGTCGATGACGGGGAAATCCGGTTTGTCGCCGACGGCGCCGAACCACAGCCGGGCGCCATATTTCTGCAAATGGGAGCCGGGGTCGGCAAAAAAGCGGGCCAGCCGTTCCGGAACTCTCTGGGCGAAAATCCGTTCACCCCAGGCATTGAGTCCGTTGAACAGCTGATCGCAACCGAGGTAGAAAAGCTTACCCCCTTTGCGATAAATCCAGTCCGTATCCAGGTTGAGGGCACGGATTTCTGGCGGATAGATGCCGGACAGCATCAACAGGGCGAAAGCCAGTGCGCCGAACAAAAGTAT
>QKGY01000101.1 GCA_003250235.1 Desulfuromonadaceae bacterium | reverse complement strand
AAGGATTTTCTGTCGTATCGCAAGACCTTCCTGCAGGGGTTTATGACGAATGTCCTGAATCCGAAGGTGGCCCTGTTTTTTCTCGCTTTCGTGCCCCAGTTCATCCCCGCCGGAACGGCCCATAAAACCCTCGCCTTTCTGTTTTTAGGCAGCGTCTTCAACATCAACTCGCTGTTGTGGAGCCACGTTCTCGTCCTGTCGACCGCCTTCGCCAGCGAGCACCTGAAACGATACGCCGGACTGACCCGGTGGGTGAACCGGACGGTCGGTGGGCTCTTCCTTTTCCTCGGCATCAGGCTGGCGCTCGCCAAGCGGCCCTGATTCCTCTCGGAATTTCGACAAATAGCCCCTCTGGTTTCTGCGTTGTTTGCGACACTTGAATGAGGTGCCGAAAAAATGACTTGTCTGGTCATCAGATACCGCATAAACTGCCTCGACCGGTAACATGTGTGATGGAATGCCGATTATCCTCCCTTACGACAGAAGACCCCCGATGAGTGAGACTGCCAAGACGCCGCGCCGGAAAAGCATTCTCATTTTCTTCGTCGCCACGACAGTGCTTTTTTTCGTGGTCGTTCTGGTTTTCAACTCCATTGTCATCCAGGGGCTCGTCCGCGATTACCGCACCCTGGCCTCAAGCCAGCAAATCCTCAATCTCTGTAAAGATCTTTTCGAAGTGATTGCCTGTAACGGCTACGAGCGCGGCCGCGTCAATGTCGTGCTGAACTTTCAGGGCAACCCTCAGGAGATGCGGGATTCCATCGACTTCATAGGTAAAAACAGGGAGCGGGGAGAGACGCTTCTGCAGCAGAGCCTGGACCGTATCAAACAGGAAGGAATTCGTTTCGACCTGGAGACGTATGAAAAACTGCGGGCCTTGAATGCAGAAACGGTGATGCTTCGGGAGCGCTACATGGAGCAGTTCCAGGTACCCTTTGCCGAAAGGGATCTGAAGCTTGACGATACCTGGTTCTCCCACATGTCCAAGCAGATCGAGGCGCTCAACCTGCTGATTTATTCCATCAAGGATCGCAATCGGATCGACCCCGAACTGAGGCACTATATCGACATGATTTACCTGCTGTCGATGCTGCGGGATAACGCCGGGCCCGTCGTCTCGTATCTCAAGGCAGCCACCTTCAACCGCACCAGCCTGACCCCGTCCCGTATCGAAGAGCTCAAGCGCCGCGAAAACCATGTCAAAAACCTTCTGGACCGACTGCGGGTCGACGGGAAACATTTCCTGCCGCTCCAGGCCAGGGAGGCCATCGCCACATTCGACCGGTTTTATTTTTCACAGGTGATGGTGACGGCGGAATACATTTTGGAAAACGAAGAAGTGCACTTTGTGACGCCGGTCGATTTTCGCTCTTATCTGAAAAACGGCGTCATCGCTCTGGAGCAGCTTCAATCCCTGACGCATGAGATCCTGGATCTGACAGATCAGGTCTTTGGGGAGAAACTCCACCAGGAACAGATCCGTATCGCCGCGGCGATCACCTTGTCCGCCCTGGTCCTGCTGGCCATCGTCGCCAGCCTCTTTCACATCTACAAGGCGATTTACCGGCGTATTCTCCTGGCGTCGGATATCATCCAGGAGCTTTCGCATAACAACCTGGAGGTGGCCATTGCCGGCGCTGGCCGTAATGACGAAATCGGCGATATCGAGTCGGCTCTGGTCCGCTTTCGCGACAATCTGGTCGCCCTGAACCAGAGCAATGCGCGGCTCAGCGAACTGTCGCAAACCGATTCGATGACCGGTCTTCTCAATCACCGGACGATCCTGGAACGCCTGGAGACTCTGCACAAGGAATCGCTTCGCTACCGGCACAGCTATGCGTTGCTGATGATCGATATCGACCTGTTCAAGGAGGTCAACGATACTTACGGGCATCTGGTCGGTGACGAGGTGATCCAGGAGTTTGCCCGAACGCTGAAGGAGTCCACCCGCAGCACCGATCTCGTGGCACGCTACGGCGGCGAGGAATTTCTCGTCGTCTTTCCGCACACCTGCTCGCAAACGGCCATGGAGATGGCGGAAAAGCTGCGATACAAAATCGAACGGACATCCTACTCCTCACGCACCCTTCATCTGACCGCCAGCATCGGCGTTTCCGGCTTCTCGGCAGAGCTCAGCGTGCCGGATGTGGTTGCCCGGGCGGACAAGGCACTTTACCGGGCCAAGACTGCCGGCCGGAACGGTGTCCGGAGTCTGCATCATACCGATAACGACCTCGGACGTTGAGGAGTCTGGGTGCGTTCGCACCCGCTTTCCCGCCTCTTTGCCTGCCCTTTTTGCCAACTTGCCAATTTTCCGTCGAAATCCTTCCGCCTGTCAAAAAAACATCGTGTCACATGGTGCGCAACAGATATGTGCCAGGCTTTATGGCTGACACACCGGGTCCCGCTTTTGACCTCGGTGAGGACTCGATAGGGTCTCTGTTACGCAAAGGTCCATGATTTCGATGGGTTGTGAATCCACGCAGGGCCCCGTCTCCCCATTTTTTTTCCGCAGCCGCACAGGGTTCGCCCGCACGATTTTCTCTCCGATTGCTATGGAACATATTTTGCTCTAAGGCCTTGTCAGTGTGATTTGTCCTTTCTCTTGTCGGAGGTTTTATGGGTTTCCAGAATATGAAAATCAGCACGCGGATGCTGATAGGCTCCAGTTTACTCTTTTTCATGTTCGGCGGTCTGATCACCTATCAGATCCGCCAGGTCAACAACCTGGCAACATTGCAGAATGACGCTGCTCAGCGTGCCGCAGACGCCCTGGCTATCAAGGATATTTCCCAGCGCCTCGAATCCGTGTATGCCGTGATGGCGGATGCGGTGATCAACAGAGATCTGAATGCTTCGCGCAGGGAGTTTGCCGAAAGCCGCTCGCAGGCGCGCAAGGATATCGATGCCGTCAATGCTTTGGTGGATACCGAGGAAGAGCGGGGCCATGCCAAACTCTTTGGCGAAGCCTATCTTCATTACCTGGGTGTGTTCGAAAACAGGATGATGCCTCTTCTTGAGCAGGCCGGTTCGCAAGAGAGCGGGACCCTTCAGCAGGCGATCCGGGATGTGGATGAGGAGATCGATAGCGCACGGGAACCCGCGGTAACGGCTCTTGACAAGATCAATGCCTCTCTGACCGCGGAATCCGCGGAGGCGGGCCGGGAGTTCGACGTCACCAAGGAGCGCATCCAGAAGGTGACGCTGACGGTCTGTGCCCTGGCGATTCTCATGATGTGCATCATCGCTTTTACGATCACCCGCAGCATCATGGTTCCCCTGCGGCGTATGGTGCAGCTGATCGGAGAAATCTCCCAAGGGAATTTCAGCGTGCGCCTGAATTATCCGACCAAGGACGAATTCGGCGTGCTGTGCGATTCGATAGATACCATGGCAGCCAGGCTGCAGGATAATGCCGTCCTGGCAGAAAGGATCGCCGACGGAGACCTCAGTGTCCATGTGGCCCTGGCTTCCGACAAAGACCAGCTCGGCCATGCTCTTCAAGCCATGTGCACCGGCCTGAGCGAGATGATCGGACAGGTACAGGCTTCGGGGCAGCAGATCGCCTCGGCCAGCTCCCAGGTTTCGGATTCGAGCCAGTCCCTTTCTCAGGGCGCGACCGAGTCGGCGGCCTCTCTGGAGCAGATTACCAGCTCGATGCACGAGATGGGGGCGCAGACCCGGCGCAATGCGGAGAACGCGACTCAGGCCAACAGCCTGGCCGGTCAGGCGATGCAGGTGGCCGATCAGGGAAATTCGCAGATGCAGGAGATGATCCAGGCCATGACGGACATCAATGCGTCGAGTCAGAGCATCTCCAAGATCATCAAGACCATCGACGAGATCGCCTTCCAGACCAATCTGCTGGCACTCAATGCCGCCGTGGAGGCCGCCCGCGCCGGGCAGCACGGCAAAGGCTTTGCCGTCGTGGCCGAAGAAGTCCGCAATCTGGCCTCCCGCAGTGCCCGGGCCGCCCGCGAGACGGCCGAACTGATCGAAGGCGCCGTGAAGAAAACCGGCAGCGGCTTCCAGGTGGCCAACAGGACGGCCGAATCCCTTGAGGAGATTGTCGAGGGCGTCCGTCGCGTTACCGATCTGGTGGCGGAGATCGCCGCCTCCTCCCAGGAGCAGGCCCAGGGCATTTCCCAGGTCAACTCGGCGCTGTCGCAGATCGACCAGGTTACCCAGCAGAACACCGCCAATGCCGAACAGAGCGCCGCTGCCGCCGAAGAGCTGGCCAGCCAGGCCGATCAGATGCGTGTCCAGCTCTCCCGCTTCCGTCTGAAGTCGGGCGCGGGGGCCCCGGCCTCTTCCGCGGAGCGCTCCTTTGCCCCTGCCGCCAAGGCCCTGGAGTGGGGAGGCGCCAGACAGGATACGCCCAGGCCGCGTTCCGGCGCGGTACCGGCTTCTTCGTCCAAGGATCTCATCCAGTGGAGCGACCGCTACGCGACCCACATCACGGTGGTCGACATGCAGCACAAGCGCCTTCTGGACCTGATCAACCAGCTTTACGTGTCGATGAAGGCCGGAGGAAGCAAGGAGTCGGTGCAGACGTCGGTCGATGCGCTGATCGAATACACCCGCACCCACTTCTCCATGGAAGAAGACCTGATGCGCAAGAACAGCTATCCTGATTTTGACGCCCACAAGGAGCTGCACGACCGCTTTGTCCAGCAGGTTCAGGACTACCGGCAGAAGCTCAAGACCGGAGAACGGCTGACCCCGGCGGATGTCTTCAATTTTCTCAAGGGCTGGCTGATCCACCATATCGAGAAGAAAGACCGTGACGGCTACGCCCCCTACCTGATCGAGAAAGGATCGGTTCAGACCGACCTGGGCTGGCGATAGCCCGAGGCCGGGGGCTGCTCTTTCACGACAATGTTTTCTCCTCGAAAAGGCCATCCGGCAGTTGCCGGGTGGCCTTTTCGGTTTGTTTGCTTATGAGCGGACGGTATGCCCGCCGGGGGGATCAGGTATAATGAAACCGTAGGCGGCTTGCCGGACAGAAAGATACCGGACTTTTTTCCGATTGCCGGGTTGGACGTCACCTCATGAGGTCCGGCTGGCGAAAGGAGGGGTATGAAACTGCAGTCCCTTTGGGAGAACGTCAACTACTACTACAAGGATTTCGTGCTGTTCAAAATCCAGAACGTCGGCATCACGATCAGCCATCTGGTGGTCGCCGTGACGGCGGTTCTGGTGGCCCTGGTGATATCCCGCATCGTGCGCTCGGCTCTGAGCAAACATCTCTTCAAAAAACTCGCCATCGAGCAGGGGCTGGAATACGCCCTGCTGCGCTTCGTGCACTATGTCATTCTGATCGTCGGCGTGTACATCGGCCTCAAAACGATCAATGTCCCGCTGGGGGCCATCGTCGGCCTGTTCGCCGTGCTGGGGGTGGGGATCGGCTTCGGGCTGCAGAACATCGCCTCGAACTTCATCAGCGGCATCATTCTGCTGCTGGAGCGGCCCATCAAAATCGGCGACCGGCTGGAGTTCAACGACGTCTGGGGCGACGTCAAAAGGATCAATCTGCGCACCACCCTGATCGAGACCCCCGACAACATCGCCATCATCGTGCCGAACTCGAAACTGCTCGAAAACGAGGTCATCAATTACAGCTACGGCGATCCCCGTTTGCGCCTGAAGATTCCCGTCGGAATCGCCTACGGCTCGGATACGCGCAAGGCGTCGGAACTTCTGGTCAGCGTGGCGCTGAAGAACCGGCGTATCCTCAATCATCCCGAGCCGAAGACCTGGTTTCGCGAATTCGGCGATTCGTCGCTGAATTTCGTCCTGCTGTGCTGGATTGCCAACGCCGCGGAGAAATACGACATCATCAGCGAACTGAATCACGCCATCGATGAGAGTTTTCGCGAAAACGGCATCGAGATTCCTTTTCCGCAACGGGATATTCACCTGCGTTCGGCGGATGGGATCGTGCATTTTCGCAACGACGCCGATTGAAAGACGCGCCGCTTCAGAAAAGGCATGGACATTTGAGGCGGCGCGTCTCGCGTCTGTCCCGACAGGATGTGCCCCGATCCCTGTTTAATGCAAGGATCGGGAAAGCAAGACTTCCGCCTTCGGGATGTCTTCCTCGGCGATGAGGATCTGGCTGCTGGCCAGTCCCGATTCCGTCTCCTGCTGCAGGAAATACTCGATACCCCCGTCACGCAGTATCTGCTCGACCCGTTGCTGATCGGCTTTGTCCTTGGGATCGTAAAACCGTACCATGATCGATTCTCCTTTCCTGGATCGTCTGTCCCGTCATCTACCCCTATTGTACCGCGATCTCCCCGAACGGGTACACCGTACCGGATCCCTTGGCCGTTGTCGGTCACGGGTGGCCTGCTTGACGGATGGCAGATAAGGTACGTGGAACAGGGTACAACGGGTCAGGAAGAAGCGCGCACGGGGCGTATTTTGAAAACCCGGAAGGAGCCTTCGATCAGGAAAGACAGTCCGACCATGCCGGCCAGAATCCACAACTGTGACGGCGTGGTGATCGCGGTCTGCACGATCAGAATGACCAGCGCCGCCAGGCACAGGATGACGCCGACGACGGAGAGGCCTCGTCGGCTGCCCGTTTGGGCGGCCATCTTGGCGTTGGCGCCGTTCACGGCGGCGAAGATGAGCAGGAAAGCAGGAATCCGGCGCTTCCCATGGTCGAGAGGCTGGAGAGATCCACCATATTGGCGATGAAAACGGTGGCCACGGTGGTGATCAGCAGCCCCTCCATCGGTTTGTTCCAGATTTTTTTCTCGAGGATCTCCGGCAGTTCCCCATCCTTGGCGATGATGTAACTGAGACGCGCCGCGCCGTACAGCGTGGCGTTGATGGCCGACGCGGTCGACAGCATGGCGGCCACGGCGATGAGCGCAAAGCCGGCCTGGCCGAGAAACGGCCGGGCTGCGGCAGCCAGGGCGAAGTCCTGCGCGGCGACGATCTTGTCGATCGGCAGGTTGCCGACGGCCACGGCCGCGATCAGCACATAGAGGGCAATGACGAAGAGGACCGAGGTGTAAAAAGCCCGGGGAAGGGTCTTCTCCGGCTGGCGGATGTCGGCGGCCGAGTTGGCGATCAGCTCGAACCCTTCGTAGGCCAGGAAGATGATCATCCCGCCGGCCGCCAGATTCAGGGGAGAGGCCCAGGTGGCGGGGGTCAGGCGTTCCGCGTCGATTCCCCAGGAGCCGAGGGCGACAAACAGCAGCAGGATGATCAGCTTGATGCCGACCACCACATCTTCGGCCTCGCCGATGAGCTTTGCGCTCAGCAGGTTGAGGGCGGTCAGGCCGACGACGCTGCCGGTGATCAGACCGTGGCGCCAGATTGCGCTCGATGCGGTGGCGAACAGCTCCGCGCCGTAGCTGCCGAAGGCGTAGGCATAGAGCGACAGCATGATCATATAGCTGATCCACAAGAGGATGTTCAGCGTGCCGGTCAGCAGCCCCGGCCCGAACGCCTTGTCGAGAAAGGCCACCGTTCCCCCCTGGCTGGGCAGGGTCACCGAGAGCCGGGTGTACGAATAGGCCGTGACCAGCGCCACCAGACCGGCCAGGGCAAATGCGACCGGAGCGCCTCCTCGGGTCAGCGTGACGGCCAGACCGAGAACCGCGAAGATCCCGCCGCCCACCATCCCGCCCACGCCGATGGAAGTGGCTTCCAGAAAGCCGATCGTTCTCTGGGGGTCTTTGGATGTCATGCGTTTTCCGTCCCGTCGTTTTTTTGCGCCAGCGCGCTCGTTCCTGGGGGATATTCCGCTCTCCGACCTAATGTAGGGGAAAGCCGAGCTCATGACAAGGGGCGAGGACTGTGCGCGTTGTGCCTTGAAATGACTTGGAAATCACCTAACCCCCCGTCGTATGAAGATAATTTAACATGGATGGGATTTGACTCATGAGAGAACCTCCTTATACTGAAAGCATAATCTCGCGGATTAAAACTGTGCAAATGCACACTTTTGAAGAGTTTTTCGCTGCGGAGTAAGGGGGCCCCGCAGATATAGACGTTTTGCCGCGAACTTCTGGGACTTCTTGCCGGCCGGGAACCATTCCCATCAGAGACTCTCCCCCGAAGAGGAGACATCATGCACCAGAAACACCGGACGTTGAACAGGTTTATTTTACTGCTGGTCGGGCTTGCCGTCGGAACGTTGCCCCTTGCGGGATGCGGCAACGGCGGGGGGAGTTCGAACCAGGCGCCGACCCTGGAGGTTCCGGCGGCCCAGGTGGTGACGGAGGGCACGGCCGTGAATTTCACCGTGACCGGAGCCGATCCCAATGCCAACGACAGTCTGACCTATTCGGTGAGTGGCATCCGTGGCAATGCCGCGGTGGATGGGGCAACCGGCGCGTTTTCCTGGACGCCGAAATTCGACGACATCGGACGCC
>QKGY01000444.1 GCA_003250235.1 Desulfuromonadaceae bacterium | reverse complement strand
TTTATCCTCCTTGGCGCCTGGGGTGCGGTTCTCCTCGCGTCTGTCAGAGGACCATTCGATTTTCTTGAGGATTGACCGGATTGCCGACAACTCCGAGGAAACGGATGCGATATTTCTCTTCAGGCGGTTGAGGGATGAAACGATCGAGTACAAAACCACCAGGACGAATAGGGCAAAGATCGGCCCCCCATATTTCGGATCCAACAGGGAGGCAGGCAGGTTGGTGATCGCCTCGACCAACCAGGGAATTATCATGCCGGGGTTTCCCATCGTCTTCCCTCACTTCCCGATGATGGAGTTATCGATGTTTTCTCCCTTGCAGGATCCGGTTGACACGTGTGCTTTACAGGATATCGCTTTTTCGAAACTGCATCCACCCCGAGAAGCGGGCGCCGGGGGAACTCAAGGATCCCGTGGTTACCCGCCCCCAGTACGTTGCCAGCCTGCGAAATCCCCGGTTTTCGGTGTGTCCTCCTAAAAATTCAGGACTTCCGATTACCATTCGGGGATAATGCAGAGCAAGGGATGCCGGCGACCGTTTCTGGTCGGGGAATCAGTGGAATGCATCCCTGCCAACGAGGTGAAATATGTTCTTCGACCCCAAGCTGTTCGGAAGTTATGAACTGGCGATCCTGCTGAAGCTGTTTCTCGCGGCTCTGGCGGGTGGGCTCGTCGGCTGGGAAAGGGAGAAACGAGGGCGTCCTGCGGGGTTGCGCACGAATCTGCTTGTTTCGGTCGGTGCTTGTACCGTGATGATCATCTCCGAGACGTTTTTCCTCAAATACGGTGCACACAATGCGCAGTCCCTCTTGCGCCTTGATCCTTCCCGTACGGCGGCTCAGATCGTAACCGGTATCGGGTTCCTGGGCGCGGGCGTGATCCTCAAGGAGGGGGCCACCGTGAGAGGGCTGACGACAGCTGCAACCCTCTGGGTGGTCGCGGGGCTCGGAATGGCGTTCGGCATGGGATTTTTCTCTCTTGGGGCCCTCTCGACCATCACCGTCCTTGTAGGTCTGCTTTTTCTGAAACAGTTCGATTGGACTATCAAAAAGGACCGTTACCTCTTTTTGACCGTTACCGCCAGGCGGCGCGATTCCCTGTACGACGATCTCCGGCAATTGGTCGATGAGCGGGGGATGAAGATTTCGGAGGTCAGCTCCCAGGTAGATCTGGAAAAAAATGAAATACTGCTCAAGCTGGTGCTGAAACAGCGGCAGGATCACACCGGCAGGGAGTTGACCAGGGCAATCGAGCACTTCGAAGGGATCAAGAGGATTCACTATCGGTAGAACCGCTCGGGGGTTTTTTAAAAGAAAGCGGACAGCACGGCTATTTACTCCGGAAGCAGGGTTTCCTCCCGATGTCCGAGCCCTTGCGATACCATCCTGTATTGTTGGTCCTGTTCTGCTGTCTCCTTTACCTGCCAGGCCTTGGCACGCTTCCCCCGACGGATCGCGACGAAGCCCGCTACGCCCAGGCCAGCCGCCAGATGGTGGAATCGGGCAATTACCTCGATATCCGTTTTCAGGATAAACCCCGATATAAAAAACCGATCGGGATTTACTGGCTGCAGGCCCTGGTGGCCGGTAGCCTTTCCGCCCGCGGTGCCGGCGCAATCTGGCCCTACCGAATCCCCTCCGTGGCGGGTGCCCTGCTGGCGGTGCTGGCAATTTTCGGATTTGGACGGGTTGCGTTTTCCCTGCGCACGGCCTTTCTCGGAGCGGCCCTGCTGGCAGTGAGTCTCCTGTTGACGGTCGAAGCGCACCTGGCGAAGACCGACGCCTTCATGCTGTTTACCATCGTCGGTATGCAGGGAGCCCTGGGGAGAATCTATCTGAAGCTGCGCGGCGCGGAAACCCCGTCGCGGGGGCTGCTGCTGGTCTTCTGGCTGGCTTGCGGAGCAGGAATCCTCATCAAGGGGCCGGTGTCGCCGATGGTTGCCCTGCTGACAGTCGGAACACTGGCGTTGGCCGACCGCAGTACCGCGCTGCTGCGGGGGCTGCGATCCTGGTGGGGGGTGCCGGTGATGCTTGCGGTTGCCGTCCCCTGGTTCGTGGCGATTCAGCTGCAGACGCAGGGGGCCTTTCTGGGGCAGGTCATCCGCTCGGACCTGTTGCCGAAACTGGTCGGCGGTCATGAGTCGCACGGAGCCCCTCCGGGGATGTATCTGCTGCTGTTCCCTGCTCTGTTCTGGCCCGGCTCGATCCTTGCCCTGGCTTCGGCATGGCCGAGCTGGCAGGCCAGGGGCGAGCCGGCCGTACGCTTCTGCCTGGCCTGGATCATCCCGACCTGGCTGGTCTTCGAGCTTATCCCGACCAAGCTTCCCCATTATGTCCTCCCGGTCATGCCCGCCGTCGCATTGCTTTGCGCCCGTTTCCTCCTGGAGCCCCCTGAGGTCGCCGACTATCTGAAACACCCCTGGTGGCGCCTGGCCGGCTGGCTGGCGGCGGGGTTATGGGTATTGATCTGCCTGGTGTTGAGCGGGGCGATGGTGGGCCTCCCCTGGTTGATGGGAGGGAACTTCCCGCCCCTGGCCCTGGTCGCCTGTTGTGCCGGGCTGTTGTTGCCGATTGTGCTGATCAGGCGGCTGCGGGCAGGGGACTGGAAAACCGCCGCGGCGGCGTGCCTCATCGCGGGAGCGCTGGTGCTGGGGCCGGCGCTTGGATCCATTCTGCCGGGACTTACGTCCCCCTGGCTGAGCCGCCTGGCGGCGGCGGCCGTGGCCCGGCACGCAGCGGGGCCTGCCCCGCAGGTGGCGGCCGTCGGCTTTCATGAACCAAGCCTGGTGTTTTACCTGGGCACCCGGACCCTGTTGACCGATGCAGGCGGCGCCGCGGCCTCGCTGGCCGACTCCCCGACCCGGATGGCCCTGGTGTCCGACCGGGATGCCGCCGACTTTTTGGCAGCCGCCGCAGCCGAAGGTATCCAGCCGGTACTGCTGGAATCGCTGCGGGGCTTCAATTATTCGAAGGGGCGGTGGATTACTCTCGGTCTTTACACCGGCCGGTCCCTGCCGGGTGGAGGCGGGCAATGAGGGTGATCCGGCACGTAGGGACAGCCCTGGCGGTAGCCGTCCTTTGCTTTCTCTTGTACCTGTATGCCGACCGGGAGGTCATCCTGGCCGTGGTGAACCTTCCGATATGGGTCAGGACGTTTTTCAAGTACGTGGGTAAGCTGGGCAACGGAGCCTGGTACGTGGTCCCCCCGCTGCTGATGGTTTTCGGAGTCTGTGTTCTGGAGAAGCGGGCGCCCTCGGATCCGCGCCTTCCCGGCCTGCGACTCTGGCGGCGGCGTTCCCTGTTCCTGGCGGGCTCGGTCCTGGGTTCCGGCCTGTTGAACATGGTCCCCAAGATGTTTTTCGGACGGCCACGCCCGGTGTTGTTTTTGGGAAACGGGGAATACGGGTTCCATTTCTTCCAGACCGCGGCACGGATGCTGTCCTTTCCCTCCGGCCACGCCAATACCGCGTTCGCCGCGGCGACATGTATTTTTCTGCTGCGTCCGCGCTGGGGGTGGTTTCTCTTTCCGGCAGCGACGCTTGTGGCCTTGTGCCGGGTGATGACCGCCCAGCACTTTCCCAGTGACGTGCTTGCCGGCGGATACTTAGGCTTCCTGACGGTCATAGCCCTAAGGGAAGTCTTGGTCCGGCGCGGCTCGGACCTGTTCAAGGCCAGCCCTGCGGGAACAGCGGTACTTAGGTAGGGGCAACCGGGTCGATTCCGCCTTATTCATTCAAAACAAGTTGGTTGTCGATCAATCGCCGGTTGTACGATTGAATTATTGCTTTCATGCGATTTTCCGAGGATTGGATTTCAGGGGGGCTTGACTTCACGAGATTCTTTGCGCCAAGCGGGTCATTGATTTGATCGATGGCCTTGATGACTTTTTGTCCGTCGAAATACAAGACATACTGACGATCAATATATTGGTATATGTTATTTAGGTAATTTATGGCGAAACCGTCGTGATCCGATTGTAACGCGCTGCCTCCAAACCCAATGAAGGTTGCCGGGAGACCGAGATAATCCAGGATGGTTGGGGTGATGTCCGCTTGCTGCGTAATTCGGTCAATCACCTCGGGCTGATTTTTCGACGGGTCAAAAAGGATGATGGGAATCGCATACGTTCCCCGGGCATTGTTGTATTTGGTATTACTGCTTTGTGCCGTGTGGTCGGCCGTGATCAAAAAAATGGAATTGTGATACCAGCTGGCCGAGGAAACCGTTTTAAAGTACGCACGCAAAGCCACATCGGCGTAACAAATCATTCGGTGTATCGGTAACTCGCCTCCTGGACAAAGGCTGTGATCAAAGTCTTCCGGAAGCTTGTACGGGTGGTGTGCCGACAAGGAAAATATACCGCTTAAAAAAGGTTGCGGCATCTTTTCCTGCTCCGATGCAAAATACTGGAAATAGGGGATGTCGTAGATTCCCCAGTTCCCATCAAAATCCGATGTGTTGGGGTATTCATTTTTCCCGTAATACCCATCGAACCCCGCCAGTTTAATATAGGAATCGAAGTCCATGGTGCCGTTCTTCCCACCATGGTAAAACCTGCTGTGGTATCCGTATTTTTTCAATTCCAAGGCCAGTGACGTCAGCCTGTTGCCGGAATAGGGTGATTTGTAGTACGCCTCGTTCATGAGGTTGGGCAACGCGGAAAATATCGCCGGAAGCGCCTCGATCGATTTTTTCCCGTTGGCATAGGCATTGTTGAAAACGAGGGAATGCCGCATCAGGGAGTCGAGAAAGGGTGTATACCCCTGTCCACCGTTATAAAAACCGATGTATTCCCTCGAGAGACTTTCCATGATGATGACCACCACATTTTTTTTCCTTGGCGCACTGTGGGATTCGATATGCACAACCGGATTGAAGTATCGTTCCGCCTCCCGCGCATCCTTGAAATAATGCTTATACTCTAACCGTTGCGCCCCGACTGTTTTCAAAAGGGTGAAGGGGGTATTCAACAGCAGGGGAACGTTTTGAACCGATGTGTACCGCGATGCGTTGATGATGCCGATCGGTTTTAATTGAAATCCTCCCCTGGCGCCGACAATCAGAATCCCGGCCATCACCACGGTGGAAACGATGCGGGCTCCCGGATTTGACGACGCTTTCCATCGGAGTTGACTGCCCTTTTTTAACAGGAACCAGGCCAGTATGATGAGTGCGGCGAAAACAAGAAGGATATACCAATAATCGGCGATGAACTGCGGGATGAGAGTCAGGGTGTCATCCCCGATGGCGGCATACCGGAAAATATCCCAGGTGCTTCTTTTCAGGGTGAATTGAAAATAGATCATGTCGACGCAATTGACGAACGTGAAGATAACCAACACAAGCATGAAATAGGCATTCAATATGCGGCGAACAATCGCTTTGTGGACTATGTCCACGGGAATGAGGTGGACCAGGTAAAATGGCGCCAATCCATAGACCACCGGCACGAAATCGAATCGTATGCCCTGTAAAAAAAGACCGATTCCCGGTGTGGAAAAATAATCGAGGTTGATCAGCCAGAAGACCAACCGGGCTGCACTCATGACCATCAGAAAGACAGCCGTTTTAATTACAAAATGAATAAAGGCAAGGGAGGGTTTCAACATCGTGCGATAGGAATACTGTGGTTTCTTGATGGTTGCTTTATCAAGCCGACAGGCTGACTTTCCCGTCGAAGTTGGATATATCGGGGCCCGCAAATTGAATACCTGGAATCAGAACAGGTACTGGCTTTTTGCACATCGGCATGGAGCCCCCCCAAAAAAAACACGGGTACTATATTATCACTGCTTCGCGAAAGAAACACCGGCATGCAGGACACACCGGGCGCGGTGGGAAAAAAGATGGCAATACGGGAAGCCTATGGAAGATAAGCGGTCATCCGGTCGAAAAACTGGCTCTCGTATTCCGACAAGCTCATCCCGAACCTGTTTTGAAACGCGGTGGGAAACGGCACCCCGTTTCTTACATCCATTAGCAGGTTCTTGACATCATTGATCGTCCCGCCGTACCCGTTTGCATCCACCAGATATTCGACTGCCAACTGGAACATCGGGTAGTAATAGTAATAGGCAATCAACTCGACATCCGGATACTCGTAGCGATGCATCGCGATGGGATTCAACGATCCGTACTGATTGCGCAATTCGGTGAATTTTTGCAAGTCCGTTATGCTTCCCCCCGCCGTTCCTCCGGACACCGCTTCCGCGAGGCCTTCCGTCAACCAGACATCTACCAGATTGGGGTCATTGGACGCTTTTAACAGGGACTCCACGACGTGCATGATTTCGTGCTTGAGCGTGGGGTTGTATATTTCGGGTTCCGTGTGGCCGAAAGATGTCCGTTCCGGATGGTCCAGCGAAAAAATCAGCAAACCGCCGTAGTAACCCCACCCCCCCCAATCGCTGGGGTAACGGTTTTTGTAGGCATAGATATCGATCTTTTCTTGTCCCGGGGGAAAGAGAAAGATGTCGTTGTTGTCGATTGCAAACTGGATTTTGATATCGCTCAGGGTCTCTTCCGCCAGCTGGGCAAGCGCCTGCCTCGCATCCTCCCCGGCGCCGTCACTGTAGATCACGAAGTTGTCGCTCACCAACGGATTCCCGTCATGCGGCCATTCGAATCCGGTTACGTACCAGGATCCGCTGCCGATGAATCCGCCAGTACCGGAAGATCCACCACCGCCACCACCACAGCTCATCAATTGCACGGAAGCAGCGAGGATCACGAATAGTCCCATTCTTCGCATAAGAATTTTCAATTTCTCTCCTCCTGGTATTCTTTCGGTTGCCTCTTCCTATTCACGGAAGAATCGGAAGCGCCGTGGGCAAGGTCGCCAG
>QKGY01000357.1 GCA_003250235.1 Desulfuromonadaceae bacterium | reverse complement strand
CGCGACTACGTCTCCGGTCTCGGGGTGGTGCGTGACGTGGAGAACATCTCCGCTTCGTCAACGACCATCACCGATACGCTCACAGCCTATGACTTTGACGGACCCGCTCTCGGCACGCTGGACAATCCTATTGTCGTCGCAGCGACGCCGGAGACGATGTCCCTGGTTTCCTATCGTGGGAAGGTCGCCGCCGGACCACTCTATTTCAAGATGACCGGGCTGTTTACCGACAACGCCTATGCCATCAGCCTCACCGGCTTATCCGACAACGCCGATCTCTATGTCTATCCGGACGCGTTCACCACGCTGGGCTGCAGTTCAACCAACACGGCAACAACGGACGAATCCTGCAATACCAACACGTCACCGGCAGGCGAACTCTTCATCAAGATCGACGGCAGCCAAACGACGGACGGCGCGTACTTCGTCCTCGAAGCCAATACCTGATCCGAGTTTCAGCGACAAAAAAAGAAAAACCGTCTTAAGATCCAAGCGTTAAAACACAGAAAGCGCCTTCTGAAAAAGAAAGGCGCTTTCTGTGTTTTTATCATAATTTCCAGCATTACGACCAAATAAACAAAAAATCACGGACACCTAGAAGTCCGAACGACTTTTCAGTGACTGCAGGAGCAGGTACCGGTAGCGCTGCAGCGAGCCTTTCCCTGTGCCAGCTGGCGCCAGTGGGCCGGATACGGCAGGCTGCGGGTCGGACCGCTCCCTGCTGGAGGGACGAACCCGCCGGCTGATTTCTCCTCGAAGGGAATAAAGACGCTGCTCACCCCTTGTTGAGGGGAAAATCCCAAGGGGGCCTTTACCGGAGCCGATCGCCGATAAAACGACAGCAACGCCACAAAGACATCGGTAAACCGCCAGGTCAGATCCCATTTATGGCGGTAACTCGAAGCCGTCAGGCTGGCAACACCCAGAGGGCCCGGTACGACCGTCAATTCTCCGATGATGAAGGCCTCGGCGAAGCGCTCGAAAGATTCGAAGCGCGGTGTCATCGTCGCGTGATCGAAGTGCTCCGGCTCCAGCAGACGCAGCTCTGTCGCGCTGTATGAGCTATCGTCGAGTTCCTCGGCGGTCGGAAAGGCATGTAAAACCGCGGTGAGTTCGTTCCCGTATTCCTCCAGGCCGGGGTACCTGAGCAGGTAAGCCCGCCCCCCCAGCCAGAGATACCAGGCCGGATTCTCATCCCAGACCTGGCTGATCCCTTCCACCCCCAGCTCCCGCACGACCTCGGCATGCCAGGTGAGATGTGTCAGGGCGTTGTCCACCAGCTGTCTGAACCGCAAAGACGCATCCGGACTCATAGAATCCCCCTTTGGTGAAGGGTCTTGACCAGTTCAAGGGTCTCAACCCCCCGATGTTCGATCCCTTCCTTCTCGGCCGCCTGCTCGAAGAACTCGCGCGGATAGGCCAGGGTCATCGAATAACTCATCTCGTAGGAGTCGAAGAAATCCCGATCGAAAGCGTCCAGCTCCGATGGCTCTTCAGCCAGGGCATCGAGGCATGAGACGATTTCCTCCTGGACCTGATCCCGAACCTCGAGGGCTTGTCTGGCGCTGCGGATCGCTTCCTGAGACAGTTCGCGAAAAAAAGATCGTCGCTCACTCATGGGCCAGGCTCCTTTTGCGCAAAGGCCACCCACCGAAGAGCCGATCATGGACGATCAGCAGGATCACCGTCATCAGCCCCCAGCAAAGAGCCGTGTCATCGACATTGCCGATACCCGGAACCCGGTCGACAAAGCGCGGTCCGAGTGAGTCGCTGTAGTAGAAGAACCAGAATCCGCCGGTCAGAAGCCCGACGATGACAAAGCGGACGGCATAGTTGACCAGGGCCGGAAAACGACGCGGCCAGTTTCCGAAGTAGAGCTTCCACAGATAGACGGCTGCGATGGCGAACGTGGCGATTTCGGCCACATCCAAATGCCGGAAGCGCGGGTCGTCGGTATAGTTGCCGCCGAGAAAGGGTTCATCCCAGAAATAGGTCATGACCGCTTCAAGGAGCCAGAAGATCAGAAAACCGAGGCCTACGGACAGCACCAGCGTCAGCGCGAGCCGGAGCCCGGTTTTGCCGTTGCCGGCCGGCACCAGCGAGAGAGGGCGGCCTTCAAAGCTGTGGGCAAAGAGCACCAGCACGGCCACCGCCATCATCATCCACCCCAGATGATAAAAGGCGCTTGACGTCATCGCCATGCCCTCCCACCAGGGGTCGACACCGGCAAAAGACTGCTTGGGCACAAATAGCGCCGTAACATGGGGATGAAAGAGGACGGCATAGACAATCAGCGAGATGAAGCTGACAGCAAAAAAACGCGACCAGCCCCGCACGGGTCGAGCGGCGGCTCCCCAGGGCCAGGAGCGCAATCCGCTGTTCCAGACCAGAGCCACGAAGATCATGGCCGTGGCGAGATAGGTGATCGCCGTCGAGGCGTTTTCCCGCGCGTTCCAGATTTCCGCTCCGGTACCGCCTGCGCGGATGATCGCCTCCGGGCTGAGATAGGTCACGCCGAAGCGCCCCAGGAAATTCCAGAAGAACCCGTAATAGACGGCAAAGAAGAGCGCCAGGCTCGCCAGACTCAGCAGGAGCCCCCGCCTCACCTTGAATGTTGGGTTTTCCAGCTCGAAGACATCGGTCAGACAGATGATACAGGAGAGCAAAAAGGCGACGATCGACAGGCCATACATCGGCGTGAAGAGTTTCATCACCCCATGGGTCGGCGCAAAAAAGAACCGCCACAGGGCCAGGTTGAGCAGGATGAAACAGCCGAATGCCGCAACTCCCAGCGGATAGTTGAATCGCTCTGCATGGCGCATAGGCTTCCCCTTTTTTCGTAAGACTGGGGCCCGGATTGCCATGATCGGGATCCGGGCCCCGGATGTCTAGAAGACGACGGTGTCTCCGTTGGTCAGGAAGACATTGCTGGCCTTGGCCACCGAAGACTGCTTGGGATAGCTCTTGTAGGTGTCGGTTCCTTTGACGATGGGCAATCCCTCTTTGGCGGCATTTTCTGCCCAGATCCATCCGGTGCAATGATTGCACCCCATCTTGGTGGGATTGAACGCCTTGGCGCCTTTGATGATATCGTCGAACTTGGGATCCCAGTTTTCGAACAGTGAAATGTGCAGACCGCCGTAGCAGCCGTAAATGTTTTTGCCTCCTTCGATCTCCTTGCGCGCGGTACTGTAGAGCGTGAGAAGACCCGGATGGCAACAGCCGGTAACGGTGACGATTCCCTTGTCTTTGACGTTGAAGTAGAGAACGTTTTCCCCGCGCACCCGCAGCAGAATCGGCACATCGAACATGCGGATCGCCGCCCCGGCGGTCAACGGATAGTATTGGTCGGGTTCGGTCTTGGTCAGCTCGCCCTTGTAGGGGACGTCGTTCTTGCAGCCGGCCACCTCGTGTTTCCCTCCGTTGAGCAGGACCTCGTCCTCGGGGAACATCGTCGAGGGTCCGTACATTTTGATTTTGTCGTTGTGTTTGAGGGTCGACTCGATCCCCCAGAAATGGTCAAGATGCCAGTGGCTCAGGATGAACGCCTCGATTTCATTGCTGGCCAGCATTTTATCGACGCCATGACGGTTGAAGACGTAATCCATCCACGCGTTGTTCCAGCCGGTATCCAACAGATATTTGTGAACCTTGCCGTCGAGACCTTCGACCTCGATCAGCGCCGAGTACCCTCCCGAGTTGTTTCGATCCCAAGGGACCGCATACTGGTTGGTGCTGGCACCTCCGTTGTCGACAATGTCCTTTTTAAACTGGTCATTGTTGAACCAGCTTGTCTCGCTCAACACTGTCACCTTGACACTTTTACATTCGCCGATGTCTTGTTTGGCCGGTTTGGCGAACGCTTTTTTCGGGAACCCTGCCGTTGCCGCGACGGTCGCCGCAGCCCCAGTCGCACCGAGAACCTTCAGAAACTGACGTCGTTCCATGGTCATAACCTCCTTTGGCTATGGGTTGGATGGTCCGGTTGTGGTGGGACGCTATCGAAAAGGGTGCATGCACCCTGGGCAACCGAAGGAACGAGAGGGGCGGCGGTCCGGAAGGAGGGAGGTGATGAATGTCCTGGCGGTCGAAGACGCGCTCAGGCTCACCGGTAAAACGTCAGCGCCACCGAGAAGCCTCGATACAAACACTGTTCTACTATTAAAAATACGCAAGCCACCCCGTCGTGTCAACATATAATCCAAATATATAGATTATAACAATTATGTGAAAAATATACGGTTTTGAGTTTACCCCCCGTTTTCCATGGCAGTCTGTCCAAACCGAAATCTTCCTGGAGTAGGCGGTCGCATGTTTCAAAGCAAGCCCCCTTCGCATAGTCGGGGGATGCCAAGGAATGGACTCACCAATAACCTTCGTGGTGCTCCGAGTGCAAGCCTCCCGCACGGGGACAGCAGCGGGCGATAGCCTTTGTATTGCCGTAACGGATAGGGCTTTTTCTGTCAGACATTCATTATGAAAATTATCAGAGTTTGAATTGAGCGGAGGGATTGCGCGGACGATAAGAACAGGACGCACTGCCGATTTTTTCACGAAACCGATGTGAGATTGATTTACCGGACGATGGCTCAGTTAAACAAGTTTTCGGGTAAAGGGAATATTCAATAACGGAAACGTATCCGGGACAGCCCCTAATTTTTAGTGCCTTCACGGACAAGCTCTTCAATGAATGTTCGGGGATCTTTTAAGGATAGGAAATGTTTATAGCATTTGACGGCAAACTTATTAGGATCCATCAAAAAATAAAGTTCTGACATCTCTGCCCTCGATTGATAGGCATCTATGTCCGAATACCTGGCGAGAATTTTTTCTCGTGTATCCGGTGAAATAACGGAGAGTTGAGTCACTGCGGCGACATATTCACCTGCGGTGTGGGTTTTGATGTGTGGAGAAAGGTATCTGGAACTGACGACATGAGCGAATTCATGGGCAGCGTAACTGCACCAAAGATCCTCAGTCATAGGGATACCGAGTATCATCTTGTTCGCCTTAACAGCTTCACGTGTTTTGTCATAAGTCAGGACAAAGACTTCGTGCGTGAGCTGATTGTAAGATCCAATCAAATTATTATCGATGCTTGAATTGATGTGATCGACCAATCGGACAGTAATGGAATCATTTATTTCCAGGCCTATCGATGTCAGAAACTCTAAAGCCGACCGTATCGTAGAGCATAGGCACTTAGAATCATTATCGTTTTGGTATTCAAAAGTTACCGTGGAATTGTTACACACAAAGGACGTGGTTTGCGGATACAGATTTCCAACCGAGGATATGCTTAGCATGATGGAAATCATCATGATTCTTAAACCCGGAAAGGTACACCATGTCTTCTGGCGAGGCAAAATCGACTTAACCATAAAGAATCAAAGATGAAATTTACGGTGGTTGTCTTAGCGTACGGATACCCCAACGCGCCCTTTATATTTCAATACTAAAAGTGCCGGTCACGGAGTCAAGAACAGGGGGAGGAATAGTAGGAATTATAGGACGGTCATGTATTTGACCGTCCTTTTTGTTTCTGTGAAGCTCACAGCTTCTCATATGTCTTGACCCTCGGAAAGGGAACAGTTTCACCTGATTTATCCTCAACGACGGCTCTATAAATGGCTTGCATCGGGGGATGGATATTGCATTGTCCCCCAGCCTGGATTTGCCAAGCGGGCGATTGCCTGTTGCCGGTAACGTAGCCTATGGAAGGTACAACCCGTACCTTCACGCGATTTAGCATCGTACTTTTCTGCCGAGTGATCGTTCGCTCCATGGTGCGGCACACCTTGTCGAGTTCCTCGCGTTCCTTTTTCATTTCACCGTTTAAGGCACCTGTTTGGTCTGCAAGATCGGTGACTAGGTTGTGTTGCCGCATCGATTGCCTCTCGGAATCGAGAGGCAACGGCGCCGTCGGTGGAAAGCCCTCGTCCAGGTGATCTCTGATATCGCTTCCACAAACCATAAGTCTGACATCTTCATCATCATAGCTCGTTGAGCTTACATGTTGGCTCAAATCAACCAGTATATAGAGTTCCCCAGTGTGGCTTTTCTCTGGATGCCTGGAGTTGTCTCCATATTAACCTGCCAGGTTCCGCTGGTTGCGCGGGATGAAAAACTTGCGCATGCGGTCCGTAAGCAAGAGACGATCAACATAGAAATATAGTTTAGATTTTTCACAAGAAGTTCTTGTGTGGTGAATTTCTGTTGCCTGTCATCAGCCCCCTTGGGACTCTCGGGTCAGAAAAGCGGAGCATTACGCCATTTTTTTAGACTCTGAGCGGCCAGAAGAGCAACAGCAAAACTCGCCACACCAAAGGGAATACTGCGCACTATGATTCTGTATGGCGGCCCCCCTAAAAACTGCCCCAGCAGATAAATCAGCAGAGGGATAGGGAGCAGACGGGCTAATAACCAAACTATGCCCCCCGATATCTCAAAACT
The DNA here is from genome assembly GCA_003250235.1 of Desulfuromonadaceae bacterium. Lineage (GTDB taxonomy): Bacteria > Desulfobacterota > Desulfuromonadia > Desulfuromonadales > SZUA-540 > SZUA-540. The sequence goes on along the minus strand of QKGY01000357.1, from coordinate 394 downwards.
CTTTACGCCTGTTCAGTTTAACGATCCACCAACCTATATCGTTGCCATTGATTCGACTGCCCGAGAGCAGGTAGGCACCCTCGCGATTCTGCAAAAGGCAGTCTGGTGAGTCTTCTAGTTGCTCTTCCCTGAGGATATTCCCTTGGCCGTCGAAAACCATGAACCATCCTTCGTCAGCCAAGCTATTTTTTGCAGAGTGCCAGCCAGCCATGGCATAACCACCTTCACGGGCAGCAATCAACCCCCGGGCCATGCCATCGAATTTCTCCGGGGAGAGAGTGTCCCGAACATCATTCCCTTCGGGATAAAGAAAAACGAGACGAGTACTATGCTCAGCTGTGAAGTTACCCTCATTTCCTGCGAACAGAACGCTTCCATCGTTCCCCTGGGCCGA
>QKGY01000379.1 GCA_003250235.1 Desulfuromonadaceae bacterium | reverse complement strand
CATTTATATTATCGACCTGCAGAAAACGGTTCGCCATTTCAAAAACGCCTACACGTTTGTGAAGGACGTTGTCGAAAAAGGGGACAAGGTCCTTTTCGTCGGCACTAAAAAACAGGCTCAGGATGCAATCAAAGAGGAAAGCCTCAGGGCCGATCAGTATTTTGTCAATGATCGCTGGCTCGGTGGCATGCTCACCAACTTCTCTACCATCAAGGGGAGCATTGATCGTCTTAAAAAGATTGAAACCATGAGCACCGATGGCACCTACGAGCTGCTGCCCAAGAAAGAGGTGCTTCAGCTCGAGCGGGAGAAATCCAAACTTGAGAAGAGCCTTGGTGGTATTAAGTTCATGACCAAGATGCCCGGCGCCATTTTTGTTATTGATCCAAAAAAAGAAACCATTGCCGTCAAGGAAGCTCGCAAGCTTGGTATCCCTGTTGTCGCTGTTGTCGATACCAACTGCGATCCTGACGATATCGATTACCTCATCCCCGGCAACGATGATGCCATTCGGGCTATTCGCCTGTTTACCGCCCGCATCGCTGATGCCTGCGTCGAAGGGCTTCAGGCTCGGGAAGCGACCATCCGCACTAAGCAGGAAGGTGCCGACCCCGTTGTTGAGGAAGCACCGGCTCAGCAGGAAGCAGTTTCTGAAGAGACCGGCGCCGAAGGGTAATCCCTGCGGTGAGAAATTAACGAATGAGGGCGACCGGGTCTCCGGTCGCCCTTTGTCAAAAACCGATGGGGTTCCGTGGATCCCCTTCAAATAGAATAGCAGAGGAGTGATTTCTGTGGCGAATATTACCGCATCGATGGTATCGGATCTTCGCGCCAAAACCGGCGCAGGCATGATGGATTGCAAAAAAGCCCTTACGGAAGCGAATGGCGATATGGAGGAGGCTGTCAGCATCCTTCGTAAAAAAGGTCTGTCCGCTGCGGCCAAAAAAGCCGGTCGTGCTGCCGCTGAGGGGATGATTGTTGCTGAAGGGAACGATTCTGCCGGCGTTCTGGTTGAAGTCAATGCCGAAACCGACTTCGTTGCCAAAAATGAAGCCTTTCAGAAGTTTTGCAATGGTGTGGCTGGTGTAGTGCTGGAAAAAGCCCCTGCGGATCTGGATGCCCTGATGGGTATGGCTTTCCCCGGGACTGGCCGCACCGTGCTCGAAGAGCAGAATCATCAGGTTGCAACCATCGGTGAAAATATCAGTGTGCGTCGTTTCTCCCGCTTTGAAACCGGCTCCGGTGTCGTGGCTAACTACATCCACGGCGCCGGTAAAATTGGCGTGCTGGTTGAGTTGACGGCTTCCAAGCAGGATGACAAGGTTAGCGAAACGGCTCGTCAGTTGGCCATGCATGTAGCTGCCGCGTTTCCTCAATACCTCAAACGCGAAGAGGTTCCCGCAGAGGTGGTCGAGAAAGAAAAAGAGATTATGCGGGTCAAGGCTTTGAATAGCGGAAAGCCCGAGAAGATCATCGACAAGATCATTGAGGGACAGATCAACAAATTTTACGGCGAAGTTTGCCTGCTTGAGCAGGCCTTTGTGATGGATACCGACCTGCAGGTAGCCAAGCTGGTCGCCAATGTCGGCAAAGAGATTGGTGCCGAGGTTACGCTGTCGCGGTTCGTTCGTTATCAGCTCGGCGAAGGTCTTGACAAAAAACAGGATGATTTTGCTGCCGAAGTGGCAGCTCTGAGCGGGAACTAAGCGGAGATTCCATGGCTTCGGACAAACCCAAATACCGGCGTATTCTCCTCAAACTCAGTGGAGAAGCGCTAGCTGGCGAGCAGGGATATGGTATTGATCCCGAGGTGATCGCTGCGATTGCTTCGGAAGTCAAAGAACTCGTTGACCTCGAGATCCAGGTGGCGCTGGTTATTGGCGGTGGCAACATCTTCCGCGGGGTTGCGGCAGCATCTCAAGGGATGGATCGGGCGAGTGCCGATTACATGGGGATGATCGCCACAGTCATGAACAGCTTGGCGCTTCAGGATGCTTTGGAGAAGATCGGTGTCGTTACTCGGGTTCAGTCGGCCATTGAAATGCAGGAGGTCGCTGAGCCCTATATCCGGCGTCGGGCCGTGAGGCACCTTGAGAAAGGGCGGGTTGTCATTTTTGGTGCGGGTACGGGAAATCCCTACTTTACCACAGATACGGCTGCAAGCCTGCGCGCCATGGAAATCGGTGCGGATGTCATCCTCAAGGCCACGAAGGTCGACGGGGTATACAATGCCGACCCAGCCAAGAACAAGGATGCCGTCAAATTTGACCGTTTGACCTACCTGGACGTTCTTAAAAAAGGTCTTCAGGTTATGGATGCAACAGCTACATCGCTGTGTATGGACAATAATCTTCCTATTGTGGTCTTCAATCTCACCCGCCGCGGCAATATCAAGAAGGTTGTGCTTGGCGAGGAAATCGGGACCATAGTCCAAGGAGAGTAAAAACCATGTATAAAGATGTGCTCGAGAAGACCCGGCAGGGAATGGACAAGTCCCTCGACAATCTCAAGAAGGAGTTCTCCAAGGTGCGTACCGGACGTGCCAATGTGGCTCTGCTTGATGACGTCCGGGTCAATTATTACGGAACCCCCACACCCTTGAACCAGGTCGGAACGCTGACTGTTCCCGAACCCCGGCTGATTACCGTTCAGCCCTGGGAAAAACAGCTGATCCCCGAGATTGAAAAAGCCATATTCAAGGCGGATCTCGGTCTCAACCCCTCCTCTGACGGTCAGATGATACGTATTGCCATTCCTCCCCTTACCGAGGATAGACGTAAGGAAATGGTGAAGCAGGTGCGGCGTATGGGCGAAGACACCAAGGTCGCCGTACGCAACGCCCGTCGGGATGCCAATGAATCTCTCAAAAAGCTGGAAAAGGACAAAGAGATCTCAGAAGACGATCTGAAGAGGGGTGAAAAAGAAGTCCAGGAAGTTACTGATGGTTTCATCAAGAAGGTTGATGAAGCGGTTGCTCAAAAGAAATCATGGAGATCTGATCTCCACACCATCACCACCCAAAATAGGAGGAACAAATGGCTCTGAAAATTACTGATGAATGCATTTCTTGCGGAACCTGCGTAGATACCTGCCCTGTTGGCGCTATCGCTGAAGCTGGCGACAAATATTCCATCAGCGACGATTGCACCGAGTGCCGCGCTTGTGTTGACAGCTGCCCGGTCAACGCGATTGCCGACTAATTGACGTATGATAAAAAGGGCGCCGATTTGGCGCCCTTTTTGTTTTCGCCCCTCGCGTTACGTCCCCTGTCGACGTATTCCTCAGAGTTCTTTCCAAACACGCAACGCGCTTATCTCCCTGGCGTTTCTCCTTGTCAAATGCAACTGTGAACGGTATCCTACCTGTCGCTTTTATATCGATAGCAAGGGGGGGGTATGCCTGAACGCGTGCTGGTGGTGGATGACGAGAAGATCATTCTTGAACTCACCTCCATGATCCTCAAAAGCAAAGGGTATGAAGTTCTTACGGCTTCCAGCGGTGAGGATGGCCTGAAGATGGTTGAGCAGAATGCCCCCAGCGTCGTGCTGCTTGACTATATGATGCCGGTCATGGACGGAATGACCGTGCTTCGCGAGATCAGAAGAAATTATCCTGATACCTATGTCATCATGTTTACCGGCAAGGGGAGTGAAGAGATTGCCGTTGAGCTCATGAAGGCCGGCGCCTCGGACTACATCCTGAAACCCTTTAATAATCAAGACCTGGTTGATCGTATCGACAACGTCCTCAAGATACGGCGAATAGAAATCACCAATAAGGAACTCCGCAAGGAGCGGGAAAAACTCCTGAGGGAGATCGAAGAATGGAACCTTGAACTTGAGCGTCGTGTGGACCAGAAATCGGGCGAACTCGAAAGAGCTCAGGCTGAGATTATCCAGGCGGAAAAACTAGCCACCCTCGGGCACTTATCTGCCGGTATGGCGCATGAGATCCGTAACCCTCTGAATTCTATCAGTCTTTTTGCGCAGATCCTGAAACCCGTTTTGGAATCGGATCCTGAAAAAGTCTCCTATATTGACAAGATACTCAAAGAGGTTGACCGCATTGACGATATCCTGATCAAACTTCTGGCTGCCAGTAAGCGTCCCCGCTTCGAATTGCAGCAAGTCTCCGTGGCCGACATGATCGAAAAATCGCTTGGGGGGTTTGGTGCTCAAATCGAAACGCAGAATATCGAGGTCAATAAATCACTGAACCCTGCACCGACGATCCTGGCGGACCCTACGGAAATCGAACAGATTTTTAATAACCTTTTCGCTAATTCAATCTATGAAATGCCTAAAGGGGGGCTTCTGAATATTCGCCTCGATCGTAACGACGATCATGTGAATATTTCCATAACCGATACCGGACCCGGAATCCCCTCTGAGAACCGCAATAAAATTTTCGATCCTTTTTTTACGACAAAAAAGAAAGGAACGGGGTTCGGACTCTCGGTTGTGTTGCGTATTGTAAAAAACTACAATGGGCATATCTCCGTGGATACCCACGAAGGGAAGGGGACTACTTTTCACATTCAACTCCCCTTTGGCCAGGATCTCCACTGATTATTCCATTCTTGTGATGTGAATTTCCCCGCATGGTTAATGGTCGAGGTGATGACGAAAAAGGATGAAGTCCCATGTCCCTGCGTTTGAGAGAACTGACCCTGAGACTCGATCAGGATGAATGTTCCCTGGCTTCTCTTGTGGAGACGGAAATGGGGCTTCCGTCGGGAGCCGTTTCCGGGCTGCTTGTTGTACGCAAGGGGATTGATGCCCGCAAGAAGCCCAATGTCCTGCGCGTCTATACGGTTGAATTCTCTGTGCCTGATGAGCGTGCAGTCCTTGAACGCCACGTGGGAAATGCGCGTCTTGAAAAAGTCTTGCCTCAGGAACCGGCTAAGGTGTGTCCCTTTAAGCCGGAGAAGCATGTTGTTGTCGTCGGCATGGGGCCGGCCGGCCTTTTTTCCGCATTTCGCCTTGCTCAATATGGTTTCACGGTCACACTTGTAGAACGTGGCCGGCCTGTCGAGTTGCGTGTTCAGGATGTCCGCCGTTTCTGGGCAGGAGAAGGTCTCGATGAAGCCAGTAACGTGCAATTTGGAGAGGGGGGGGCCGGCACCTTTTCCGACGGCAAACTGACTACGCGGGTCAACCATCCCTGGACACGGCTGGTATTGCAGACCCTTGTTCAGTGCGGTGCCCCTGAGGATATCCTGGTTCAGGCCAAACCTCATGTCGGTACGGACAGATTGAGGCTTGTGCTGGTTAACTTCAGAAAGCTCCTTCAGAGCCTAGGCGTGACGATCCGGTTCGAGTCCCGTCTGACCGGCATTCTGAAAGCTCGCGATTGTGTTGCAGGCGCCGTGCTCAATGATAATGAAGAACTTCTTTGTGATGCCTTGCTGCTGGCTCCCGGACACAGTGCCCGTGACACCTACAGGATGTTGCAGACCGCCGGGGTCTCCATGGAGGCGAAGCCCTTTGCTGTCGGTCTCAGGGTGGAACATCCGGTTGAATGCATCAACCGGATCCAGTATGGAATGGCGGCTCACCCGAACCTTCCTGCCGCTGAATATGCTTTGAGTTTTAATGACTCGACCACGGGGCGAGGCATATACTCTTTCTGCATGTGCCCGGGAGGGGAAGTGGTCACTGCTTCTTCCGAATCGGGTGGCATCGTGGTCAACGGGATGAGTTATCTCAGCCGGGGAGGAGCTTTCTCCAACAGCGCCCTGGTCGTCAGTGTCCGTCCCGAAGATTTTGACGGCAATGACTGTCTCGCAGGAGTGGGGTTTCAGCGAGAGCTTGAACAAAAGGCATTTCGAGCGGCGGGGGGCGATTATATGGCTCCTGCTCAGAATTTGATGACCTTTATGGGGCGGCGACGTGAATCTTGTTCTGTTCGATCAACCTGTCGTCCCGGTGTCCGTGAGTACGAACTCGACAGACTTCTGCCTGCGTTTGTAAGCCAGGGAATCCGTCACGCTCTGCCCCAGTTTGATCGTCGGATGAGGGGGTTCGTGACTTCCGAGGCAACGCTTATTGGCGTTGAGACCCGCACCTCGGCACCGGTTCGTATCCTTCGCCATGATGACGGTCAGTCCGTTTCCCTCCCGGGTCTCTACCCAGTAGGGGAAGGCGCCGGCTATGCGGGCGGGATCATGAGTGCCGCCCTTGACGGTTTGAAAACAGCAGAAAAAATTGCGATGAAGGTAAAAGATGAGCATGCAATCGCCCAAAACATTCGTTGAAGATATCCGAGAGCGGGATTGGATCGAAAGTCCATTCCTGGTGCGGGAAAAAGTTATGGCAATGGCCAAGAATGGCAAGCCGTATATGACTCTGAAACTTGTCGATCGTACAGGCGAGGTTGAGGGAAGGGTCTGGGATCGGGTCGATGAGTTCAACAGCCTCTTTGATCGGGACGATTTCATTCTAATCCGTGGAAAAGCCAGCGTCTATCTCGGCAAAATGCAACTTGTCGTTCAGGATATTGAACATTTGTCCGACAGCAGTGTCGAACTGGCTGATTTTATGCCTGTCAGCGCCCGTGATCGAAAGGTTATGGTGGAAGAATTACAGGCCAAGATTGCTTCGCTGAGCAATCCTCATCTACGCAGCCTGATGCAAGGCTTTCTGGCGGACGAGGCCTTTTTGTCTGCCTACAGTTCTGCTCCTGCGGCAAAAACCATGCACCATGTTTATCTGGGAGGGCTGCTTGAGCATTCGCTGGCAGTTTCGGACCTGGCTGACGATATCTGTCGCCGCTACGCACAACTGGATCGGGACCTTCTCGTTGTTGGAGCCCTGTTGCATGATATTGGCAAGGTCTCTGAGTTGCGTTATGCCCGTTCTTTCGACTATACCGATGAAGGGAAGTTACTCGGGCATATCGTCATGGGTGTGGAGATGGTCGAGGAGAAGATTCGAGCCATCCAAGATTTCCCCAAAAACCTGGCGATTCTCTTAAAACACTTGCTCCTGTCCCATCATGGGCAGTACGAATACGGTTCTCCGAAGCGGCCCAAAACCCTTGAGGCTGTTGCCCTCAACTTCATCGATGATCTTGACGCCAAGATCAATGGCGTTTTGGCGCATTTTGAAAAGGAGCAGGAATCCGGAAATTCCTGGACCAGTTATCACAGGTTGTATGACCGCTATTTCTTCAAGGAAAATACAAAGGGCAAACACGACCCGGAGTCCAATAAGGGGCCAGAGGATCGGCATGACAGCAAGGTTCCGCCAGAGACGCCGCCCAGTCGCTCTGCTGAGCCTCGGGCTAAAGAGCGTAAAAGTCCCTCCTTCGGTTTTTCTCTGGGGGATCAGTTGAAGGGGAAAAACCTGGATTTGTTTTCTTTGTCCCCTCAAGGCTCTGATACGTCTAAAGGAACTCGCGATGAGGATTGAGACCCTGACCGTTGGGCCATTGCAGGTCAATTGTGTGATTGTTTCCGACTCCGCAACCCGAGAGGCTATGGTCATCGACCCAGGTGACGAGGGGGATCGCATTCTCAAGTGGTTATCCAGGGAAGAACTTCTCCTGAAGATGATTGTCAATACCCATGGTCACTTCGATCATATTGGCGCCAATCGCCTGTTGGTAGAGAAAACGGGAGCCCCTTTGCTTATTCACCGGGATGATCTGGGTTTGCTTCGAAATGCGGCTCAACATGCCGCGATTTATGGGTTGAGTACTGCATCGTCACCGGAACCTGACCGCTTTGTTGAAGAAGGCGAGGTTTTGCACCTTGGAGCTCTTCGGTTCAAAGTTATCCATGTTCCCGGTCATTCACCGGGGGGGATCTGCCTGTATGGAGAAGGCCACCTTTTTGCCGGCGATGTTCTGTTTGCGGGTTCTATTGGACGAACGGATCTTCCCGGAGGGGATCATGATACCCTGATAACGGGAATCAGGACCAAGCTTCTTGTTCTGCCCGACAATACGGTTGTTCATACCGGGCACGGACCCGATACAACCATAGGGAGAGAAAGACGGTCTAATCCGTTTGTCGGGCAGGGAATTTGAGCTTCAGGGTTTTCAGGGAGAGGGCGTATGCTCAAAGGGAAAAAAATTGTTCTGGGGGTTAGCGGCGGGATCGCTGTCTATAAAGCGGTTGAGCTGTTGAGGCTTTACATTAAAGCTGGTGCTGAAGTCCATGTAATCATGACGAAGAGTGCACAGCAGTTTGTGACGCCACTGACTTTTCAGACATTATCTGGAAACCCTGTTCATACGGAATTGTTCGACCTGTTTCAAGAAAAGGAAATCGGCCATATCTCTTTGGCGGACCGTGCGGATCTCTTTGTCATTGCGCCTGCGACTGCCAATCTTGTTGGCAAGGTCGCTTCCGGAGTGGCTGACGATCTTCTGACGACGACGATTATGGCCACCAAGGCTCCGGTACTTTTCGTGCCTGCTATGAATGTGAACATGTGGGAGAACCCTATCTACAGAGCCAATGAAGAGCGCCTCAAGGCATTCGGATATCGGTTCATGGAACCTGTTTCCGGTCTGCTGGCCTGCGGCTGGGAGGGCAAGGGAAAGCTCCCCGATCCAGAGGCTATTTTTGCGGAAACTCTTACCCTGTTGCGACCACAGGATATGGAGGGTGAGACGGTTCTCGTCACGGCCGGTCCTACCCGAGAAGAACTGGACCCTGTCCGCTATCTGAGCAATTACTCGTCCGGGAAAATGGGGTACGCGATTGCCCGTGTAGCCCGGCAACGCGGTGCGAAGGTTATTCTTGTAACGGGGCCGACAAGTCTCTGTCCTCCTGCCGGCGTGGATGTATGCCGGGTTACAAGTGCTCAACAGATGCATTCCGCGGTCATGAAATATGTCGAAGGGGTCAGTATTATCATTAAATCAGCTGCCGTAGCCGATTATCGCCCGCAGGCTCGTTCGCAGGAAAAGATAAAAAAGGGGGATGTCGGCAATCTGGTTATCCATCTGGAAAAGAACCCGGATATTCTTGCCGAACTCGGACGTATCAAAGGGAGGAAAATCCTGGTCGGTTTTGCTGCGGAAACCTGTGACTTGCTGGAGAACGCCGAACGCAAGCTGAAGGAGAAGAATCTCGATCTGATTGTGGCTAACGACGTGACCGAGAAGGGGGCCGGTTTTGAAGTCGATACCAATATTGTCCGCTTTCTGTTTGCAGACGGAAGACAGGAAAAGCTGCCACAGTTGAGCAAGGATGAAGTGGCCCATGCTCTGCTGGATCGCATCCTTCAGGTGAAAAAAGCTGAGAAGGGTTTTCAGGCTTGAGATAAGAGGGATAGCAGTTGATCGGGCTGGGTGATTCCCTCACGGAACTGGGGACGAAGTTCCGCAATGATGGCATCCGCCTCTTTTTCCGGGAGCTTCCCGTCAAGCCACAGAAGATTCAGGTTTTTCCGGATCATTTTGGCCGCATTTATCGCTCTTTCCCCTGTTGGGTCCGCTTTCCAGTACGGACTGTCTTCCCCTTGAATCAGTATGCTCTCGATGGCCTCGCGGGCTAAGCGGAGATATTCCTCCCTGTATTCATCCGGAAGGGTCCATTTTGAGGTTGTTGACAGGGAGCGGATCATTTTCTGCCACTGCTGAAGATGGTTGAGCAGCAACAGGGAGTTGAAAAGCTTTTTATTGGTCGGAAATGAAAACAGGGTATCGGAGAGAACGCTCCTGAGCAGGATATCGTTATCCTGAAAGTTTTTTCGTGCCACGGTGCGTGCGAGGTCCCAGATCTCCGGATCAACTTTTGATTCAAATCTCAATTCCCAGTAGGCGTGTTTCAAAAGGATGGTGTTGAAGGTACGCACCATCTTGAAAGGGACCATATAGGAATGCGCAACGGTATCTGCAGCCAGATGACTCAGATATCCATAGGCGCAGGCCCTTTGCGAATCGGTTCGGGCAGCTTCGAGAATGTTCTTTCCCATCCGCCAGGAATGACAGTGCTTCAGGTAATGGGTGTACTTCTTCCCGAGGGTGATATCCGCACTCATGCAGCCGTAGAGATAATCGTTGGGATACGCATTCAGGAGCGCCTGAACGGGAGCGGATAGCAGACCAAGGTTGCCAAGGATATGCGACCCCAACTGCAGGTGAACGCCGACACCCCAGGCGAATGCTTCCGTGGGAAGCAGCAGGATCAGGAAGGATAGAAGGACTGCAGTAAAAGCCATAGGCTGAATCGTCTCTGTTTCTAAAAAGATAGTCCACGGGGGAAGGGTTGTAAAGATTTTATGGGATCCGGTGTGAAACAGGAAATAAAGGAAACCCTGTCTCAGGCAAAAAGCCTTCTTGAGGATCTTGCCAGAGCTGGGATCAACGAAATCCCCTTCGGGGTGCTTCCTGAAGATCTTCCCGTATGCACCCTGGAGTCTGGAGAGAAAAAGGGGGGGGCCGTTCCCGTGTGCCGCCGTGAAACTCTCGATGAGGTTCAGGCGGATCTTGAGGATTGTCGTCGCTGTACCTTGTGCCGTGGCAGAAAGAACATCGTTTTTGGTGTGGGAAACCCCCATGCACGCCTTGTTTTTGTTGGCGAAGCGCCAGGCCGGGAAGAGGACGAAAAGGGGGAGCCCTTCGTAGGGGAAGCGGGGCGACTGCTGGATAAAATTCTGCATGCCATGGGCATGACACGCGAGCAGGTCTATATCTGTAACGTAGAAAAATGCAGGCCGCCCGCAAACCGTGATCCGCTTCCAGAGGAGATCGAGGCGTGCGAGCCTTTCCTCATCCGGCAACTGGCGGCCATAAGGCCTCAGGTTATCGTGGCTCTCGGCAAATTTGCCGCCCAGACCCTCCTGCGCGACCAGACTCCGATCAGTCGTCTTCGCGGGGTTTGGAGAAACTATCAAGGGATTGCTCTGATGCCCACCTATCATCCGGCATTTCTGCTCCGAAATCCTGGCAGCAAACGTGAAGTCTGGGAGGATATGAAACAGGTCATAGGACGTCTTCGGCAAGAGGAGGGGGAATGAGCCAGGAAACATCCCCTGTCGTATTGGAAGTCGATGCCGTGCGTAAAGAACGTTCGGACCCTTCCGGAGCCTCCGTCGAGATTCTCAAAGGGGTATCCCTGAGCGTTCGTCATGGAGGGATGACCGTCGTATTCGGTCCCTCCGGAGGGGGCAAGTCGACGCTCATCCGACTGCTGAACCGGTTGGAAGATCCCACCTCGGGTCGCATTTTTCTGAGAGGCGAAGATATCGCCGGACTGGATCCTGTTCAGCTCAGACGCCGTATCGGGCTCATGCCTCAGAAACCGTTCATGTTTCCCGGCACTGTGCTGAGCAATCTGCAGCGGTCCGTGGTTTATCGCAGGCAGCCCCTTCCTGGGGCGGAAAGCCCGGAGGTGGTGAAGGCTCTTGATATCTGCCAGCTCGCCAGGGATATCCTGCAGCGTGACGCGCGCTCTCTTTCCATCGGGCAGCAACAAAGGGTTTCTCTGGCCAGAACGCTGATTTCCCAGCCTGAGGTTGTCCTTCTCGACGAGCCGACCAGCGCCCTCGACCGCCCGACCGGGGATCGTCTCGGGCAGACGCTCCATGACCTCTGCCAACAGCATGGTCTGACCCTGCTCATGGTCAGTCACGACTTGCGGATGGTCAGGCGCATCGCCGATGTTGTTTATTATCTCGAAGATGGCCGCATTCTTGAGAGTGGCAGTCCCGCGGAGGTGTTCATCCATCCCCAGACCGCAGCCGTTAAAAGGTTCCTTGATGAACCCTGGGATTCTGTGCAGGAGGCCGCAGTTGAATAGCCAACATATCATCCCCCTTGATTACGCCGACCTGGCTCTAGCCTACAGCCTTATCCTGCTCACTTTTGCGATAGCCCGTTTTCAGCGTGCAGGAAACGAAAAGCAGTTTCTTTGGGCCTCTGTGCGAATGATCGTGCAGCTCTTGGCCGTAGGGTATGTGTTGCATCTGGTTTTCGCTATTGAGAACCCGATTCCCGTCATACTCATTCTGCTGGTCATGGCCGGTTTTTCCGTTCAGGTTCTGGCAGGGAGGGTCAAACATAAAATGCCCGGATTTTACCGGGTTGTTGGGGGAGCTATCTTTTTCGGGTGCGGGGTGGTCTCCGTTTTCTTTTGTGTCATTGTGGTTGGCTTCACCCCCTGGTATGACCCCCGCTATCTGATCCCGCTTGTGGGAATGATTATCGGTAATTCCATGAATGGAGCCAGTCTGGCAGCCGAGAGGCTTTCATCGGAAATTGCGGAAAGAAGGGATGAAATTGAAACAGCCCTTTGTCTTGGCGCAACGGCACGTCAGGCTTCTGTTGAAGCCATCCGAAGCGCGTTCAGAGCCGCTCTTATACCGGCCACCAATACGATGGCGGCTATGGGAATTGTGGCACTTCCCGGCATGATGACCGGTCAGATTTTATCCGGAACGGAACCGGTAGTCGCTGTCAGATACCAGATTGCCATCATGTGTGCCATCACAGGGGCTGTGGCTATCACGACCTTTTTGATAGTTCACCGGGGCTACCGGTCTTATTTCTCCTCGGCTCATCAACTTCTGGAAACACCTAAAGAATCCTGATTTTTTTGCAATACTCCTTCTATGACACATCTCGTAACGCGGGCCTGTGTCTACAGCCGATCTCGGAATTCGGATTCCATCGTCCTCTTTCTGAATTCCAAGAGACTGACGATAAATCTCTTGGGATAATAATTATTGATCGCTAGACGAAGGGATTTCTGCGAGCACTGCCCGAATCTTGTCTTTGAATTAATTGAGATGAAGGGACCCAGGTACGCAAGCCTCTTACCGTATGAGATTCTGAGGGAATCGTAGAGAGGTCATTGCCAGAAATATGGAGGGTATCGTTGAGAGTTTTTGTAAAGAGACTTGTCAGCGACGACCTGTTTTCTTGCCGGATATGGCCGGCGTTTCCAGGTCTAAGCGTTTCATTTTTTCTACCAGCGTAGTCCGGTTGATCCCCAGGAGGGCCGCAGCTTTGGCCTTGACACCCTTCCCCATAACAAGAGCCTCGCGGATCATGCCACGCTCTATCCCCTCGATGAACATGACCATATTGACCCCTTCTTCGGGAATGGGGGGGGGCTGAAATGCCATTGACGAGCCGGAATCCTCGCCGCCGCCAATATGCTGCGGCAGATCTCTCTTTTCGATAATATCACCGTCGGTCAGTGCTACGGTTCGCTCGATGACGTTTTCCATCTCTCTGACGTTCCCCGGCCATTCGTAGTTTTCCAGGGCCTGCATGGCAGCAGGGGAGAGGGACATCAGCGAGCGCTTCATTTCCCGGCAGGTTTTCTGAAGAAAATGGCGGGCCAGGAGTGGGATGTCCTCCTGGCGGTCCCTCAGGGGGGGGAGCAGGATGGGGATGACATTGAGCCGGTAATAGAGATCTTCCCGGAATTGCCCTTTTTTGACCTGATCTTCCAGATTGGCGTTGGTCGCGGAGATGACTCGAACATTGAGTTTTATTTTCTTGCTGCTGCCCACGCGCTCGACTTCCTGCTCCTGAAGAACCCTCAGGAGTTTCATCTGCAGGTGCATCGGCATGGTTCCGATTTCATCGAGGAATATCGTGCCGTAATTGGCCACTTCGAATTTTCCCGGTTTGTCGGAAACCGCTCCGGTGAACGAACCGCGAACATGACCGAAGAGCTCGCTTTCAAGCAGTTCCGCCGGAATGGCACCACAGTTGATGGCGATAAAGGATTTCTCCTTGCGGGCTCCGTTGAAATGGATGGCTCTGGCGACGAGTTCCTTGCCGGTACCGGACTCGCCAAGAATCAGGATGGTTGAATCTGTGTTGACAATCCTCTCCATGCGGGAAAAAACCTGCTGGATGGCGTTACTGTTGCCGATGATGTTCTCAAATTTATATTTGCCGCGCAGCTGTTGGCGCAGATAGAGGTTTTCAGCCACCAGTTGGCTCTTTTCCAGCGCCTTGGCAACCAGTACTTTCAGTTTTTCGATATTGAAGGGTTTGGTGATGTAGTCGAATGCCCCTTCTTTCATCGCCTCGACCGCCGTTTCTGCTGACGCATTTCCGGTGATCAGAATCACGTTGGTATAAGGAGAATCCTCTTTAACCTTTTTAAGGATGTCGATGCCGCTGACACCGGGGAGAAAGAGATCGGTGATAACAATCTCGAAGGGAGTCTTTTTCATTATCTCCAGGGCTTTTTCTCCCGAGTCGGCCGATTCAACTTCGTATCCGGCGTGGGTCAGCAGCATACTGAGAGCTTCTCGGTTGTTGGCTTCGTCATCAATAATGAGAATCTGAGAAAGATTTTTCATGGTAGCTCCGACGTGGGGCAGAAAGCGTCAAACAGTTGACGCAAAATCAACCTAGCATAAACGTTCAGGTCGGGCAAGAATGAAAAGAATCTAAGCCTTGAAAAATGTTTAAATTTCAGCGGTTTGACAGCGTTTGCCGTGTAAGGTAAGCTTTCGGTATGAAGAAATGGATACGGTTGCTCCTGGTGATATTGGCCGGTACTGTTTTTCTGGGTTACCCCGCCGTTGGTGCTGACTCGGAGGATAAAATCGTGCGTGTGGTCCGGGTTGATGACGTAATCAACCCCCCGGTTGCAGGGTTTGTCGGTTCCGAGCTTGCTTCTGCCAACAAAGCCGGTAACGCAGCGTTTATTCTGGAGCTCGATACGCCCGGTGGCTTAGATAGCGCCATGCGCGATATTATCAAGGACATTTTTGCCTCCGATATTCCTGTCATTGTGTATGTGTATCCTTCCGGAGCGCGAGCTGCTTCTGCCGGGGCCCTGATCACCCTCTCTGCAGATTTTGCCGTTATGGCGCCCGGTACTAACATCGGGGCGGCCCATCCGGTCGCCGTAGGGCCTGGTGGAGAACCTGATTCCGTCATGATGGAGAAGGTCGTTTCCGATGCTGTGGCTTATGCTCGGAGCATTGCACAGAAAAGGGCGCGCAATCCGGAATGGGCGGAGCAGATCGTTCGGGAAAGCATTTCAACCTCGGCGACCGATGCCCTTCAGCTCAAAGTGATCGATCTGGTGGCGGCCGACGAGGAGGAACTCCTCAAGGGATTGACCGGTAAGATGTATACCCGCTCGGGGATTGCCAAAACCCTCGATATTCTGGGTGCTCGACTTGAAGTCGCTGAGATGAGCTGGCGTCAGAAGATTCTAACCACTCTGAGCAACCCGAATGTGGCGTATATGCTCATGATGCTGGGAATCCTGGGGATTTTCTTTGAAATCTCCCAGCCTGGTGTCATTCTTCCCGGGGCCTTGGGGGCTATCGCTCTTCTCCTGGCCCTGTTCGCTTTTCAGACCCTCCCGGTGAATTTTGCCGGGGTTCTGCTCATCCTGCTTGGACTCATTCTGTTTATTCTGGAAATCAAAGTCATTTCCTATGGCATGCTGACCATCGGCGGGATTGTCTCCATGACCCTGGGGTCCTTAATGCTGATAGAAAGTTCCGAACCCTATATGCAGATATCCCGCGCTATCATCGCGGCGACCGTGGCGGTCTGCAGCGGTTTTTTTTCCTTGGTCCTGTTCTTTGTCATCCGTACCCATAAAAAACGATTCGTTTCTGGCGTCGAGGGTATGGTCGGTGAACATGGCCAGGCCGTGACAGCCATTGCTCCTCAAGGACGGGTTTTCGTTCATGGCGAATATTGGGATGCTTATTCCCCAGAACCGATTGCAGAAGGTGATGAGGTTGTCGTGGTCCGCGTGGAAGGTACACTGAGGGTTGACGTATCGCCGGTCAGACAGGTTGTTCAAGACAAGGACGTAACGTCTTCCCCCGGATAGAACCAGTGGAACATAGAGGAGGATTTCATGATTCCTGTGGGATTGATTGGTTGGGTTGTTGTTTTGGCCTTGGTCGTTTTCATCCTTTTCAATGCCATTCAGGTGTTGATGGAGTACGAGCGGGGTGTCGTATTCAGGCTTGGACGTTTTTCCTCCGTGAAGGGGCCAGGGCTGCGGCTGATCATCCCTTTTGTCGACCGGATCGTCAAGATCAGCCTGCGAACAGTGGCGATGGATGTCCCCCCTCAGGACGTCATTACTCGTGACAATGTTTCCGTCAAGGTGAATGCGGTTCTCTATTTTCGGGTGATTTCTCCTGAAAAGGCGTTGATCGAGGTGGAAAACTATCTTTATGCGACGAGTCAGCTCGCTCAGACCTCACTTCGCAGTGTCCTCGGACAATCGGAACTGGACGAACTGCTGTCACACCGGGACCGCATCAATCAGGAGTTGCAGAAGATTCTCGACCGCCAGACAGACCCTTGGGGGGTGAAGGTTTCCAATGTCGAGATCAAGCATGTCGATCTGCCGGCCGAGATGCAAAGAGCCATGGCACGACAGGCCGAGGCCGAGAGGGAACGTCGCTCCAAAGTCATCCATGCCGAGGGGGAATTCCAGGCCTCTCAGAAACTGGCTGATGCCGCCCAGGTTATGAGCCACGAACCAACAGCTTTACAGCTACGTTTTTTGCAGACGCTCACCGAGGTGGCCACCGAGAAGAATTCCACCATCATTTTCCCTGTCCCCATAGACTTGATTCGGCCATTTCTCTCAGGAAAAGACAAAACAGAATAATTTCTTGGTCGTTTGCCGATTCTCGCCGCTCTTGCCTCGATCATCGGATTGCTGAAATCGGCAATCGCATGATTGCGATATCTGTGATGTGATGTGAGATGAGGTGGTGATTCGGCTGTAGAATCAACGCGTTAAAATATAGAACAATATTTTATATTGACATTTGATGCTCCTATTTGGTTATATGTGCGTCATCGTGTATTGAGCTATAAGCAATTAAATTTACGTAAAAAAAATCACTTTTACTAAAACTTTAGCTAAGCTGTTGGTGTTTTATTTTTGATAAATGTTTTTTGATTGCAGAAATGGCCCCTAATTCCCGGAGGAGACTGAATGTCTGTCAAGAAATTCAATAAGATCATGGCGGCGAATCGCGGCGAAATTGCCATACGTATTTTCCGCGCGTGTACCGAGCTTGGCATCAATACGGTGGCGATCTATTCAGAACAGGACCGATTGTCGCTTCATCGTTACAAGGCTGATGAGGCCTACCTGATCGGGAAAGGGAAGGGGCCTATCGATGCGTACCTGAGTATCGACGAGATTATCGATCTGGCTCGCAAGAAGAATGTGGATGCTATTCATCCCGGTTATGGGTTTCTTTCTGAAAATGCCGAATTTGCAGAAGCCTGTGAACGTGCCGGCATTGCTTTCATTGGCCCGACGCCTGAGATCATGCGGAGCCTTGGCGATAAGGTGGCAGGCCGAGAAGTGGCCGTTGCCGCTGGAGTGCCGGTTGTCCCCGGTACGCCGAAGCCCGTCGTTACCGAGGAGGAATCGCTGATATTTGCCAAAGAGGCCGGTTATCCGATTATTATTAAGGCCAGTGCCGGCGGCGGTGGTCGTGGCATGCGGGTCGCACGCAATCAGAAAGAGCTGCTCGAAGGGATGAAGAGCGCGGCTTCCGAAGCCCAGGCCGCCTTTGGCAATGCCGCAATCTTCCTCGAGAAATACATCGAGCAGCCAAAGCACGTCGAGGTGCAGGTGCTTGGCGATGCCCACGGCAATCTGGTTCATTTCTATGAGCGCGACTGTTCGATTCAGCGCAGGCACCAGAAGGTCATCGAAATTGCTCCCTCGCTTTATCTCGACAAGAAGAAACGCGATGAGTTGTGCGGCTATGCGCTGAAAATTGCCGGTGCGGTTGACTACCGTAATGCCGGTACCATTGAATTTCTGATGGACAAGGCGGGTAATTTCTACTTCATTGAAGTTAATCCGCGCATTCAGGTTGAACATACGGTCACCGAACTGGTGACCATGCGCAATCTGGTGCAAGCGCAGATTCGTATCGCCGAAGGGCACAAGCTTTCCGATCCGGAAATCAATATTAAAAGTCAGAAGGACGTTGAACTTCGCGGTTATGCCATCCAGTCGCGTATCACCACTGAGGATCCGATAAATAATTTCGCACCTGATTTCGGGACCATCAAGGCGTATCGTACCGCCGCAGGTTTTGGCGTCCGCCTGGATGCCGCTGCCGGTTATGCCGGAGCGGTGATTACCCCGCATTACGATTCCCTGCTGGTTAAGATCTCAACGTGGGGTCTGACCTTCAACGATGCGGCGCGAACCATGCATCGTGCCCTGCAGGAATTCCGCATCCGTGGCGTTAAGACCAACATCGGCTTTCTGGAGCGCGTGATCACGCATCCGGTTTTCTTGAAAGGGGAGTGTGACACCTCCTTCCTGGATGCTCATCCGGAAGTCTTTCAGTTCCCGGTCAAAAAGGATCGCGCCAACAAGATCCTCTCTTTCCTCGGTCACACGACGGTCAACGGTTATCCGGGCATCAAGCCGGAGAAGGCGCTGAAGTTCAAGAACCTGCGCGAGCCTGAGGTGCCTGAGATTCCTTATGGACAGGCACACCCGCGCGGAACGCGCGATATTTTGCGCGAGAAAGGACCGGAGGGGCTTGCCAAGTGGGCACGGGAACAGAAACGGCTGCTGATCACCGATACCACGATGCGTGACGCCCATCAGTCTCTGATGGCGACGCGGTTCCGTACGTTCGATCTCGACCGCATCGCCGAGGCGACCGCCCATTATGGCGGAGGATTGTTCTCGCTGGAGATGTGGGGTGGGGCAACCTTCGACGTGTCGATGCGCTTTTTGCGCGAGGACCCTTGGGAGCGTCTCGATCGCCTGCGCAAGAAAGTACCGAACATCCTGTTCCAGATGCTGCTGCGCGGCTCCAACGCCGTCGGCTACACCAACTATCCGGATAACGTTGTTCAGGAGTTTACCGTCAAGGCGGCGGAAAGCGGTATCGACGTCTTCCGTATCTTCGATTCGCTGAACTGGACCAAGGGAATGAGGGTCGCGATGGAAGCGGTTCGTGAGCGCACCGGCTCCGTTTGCGAAGCGGCGATGTGCTATACCGGCGACATCCTGGATCCCAAACGCGACAAGTATCCACTGAGATATTATGTCGATCTGGCCAAGGAACTCGAGAAGATGGGGGCCCATATCCTGGCGATCAAGGACATGGCCGGTCTTCTCAAGCCTTTTGCCGCCGAGAAGCTGATCAAGGCGCTCAAGAGCGAAATCGGCATACCGATCCACCTGCATACCCACGATACCTCCAGCAACGGTGGCGCCATGCTGATGATGGCGGCTCAGGCCGGCTGCGATATCGTCGATGCTGCGC
The DNA here is from genome assembly GCA_003250235.1 of Desulfuromonadaceae bacterium. Lineage (GTDB taxonomy): Bacteria > Desulfobacterota > Desulfuromonadia > Desulfuromonadales > SZUA-540 > SZUA-540. The sequence goes on along the minus strand of QKGY01000379.1, from coordinate 8,136 downwards.
TCTCTTCAGTCTCGGGACTGACCGCCCAGCCGAATATGAATGCGCTTCTCTCTACGCTTCACGGGACAATCTGGGATCCGAAACTGGACCAGGAGGGGCTGCAGAAGCTGGCCAATTACTGGGAAACGGTTCGCACTTATTATGCTCCGTTCGAGTCGGAACTGCGCAGCGGTACCGCCCAGGTCTATTACCACGAAATCCCCGGCGGTCAGTACTCCAACTACAAGCCGCAAGTCGAGGGCTTGGGCCTTGGTCATCGCTGGGAGGAATGCAAGGAGATGTACCGCAAAGTCAACGACATGTTCGGCGACCTGGTCAAGGTGACGCCTTCGTCTAAGATTGTCGGCGACATGGCGATGTTCATGGTCCAGAACAACCTTCAGCCCAAGGATGTTTTCGAGCGCGGCGAGGAACTGGCTTTTCCGCAGGGTGTCATCGACTTCTTCAAAGGGATGATCGGCCAACCTTACGGCGGTTTCCCCAAGGAACTGCAGAAAGTCATCCTCAAGGGAGAGCAGCCCCTGACCTGCCGTCCCGGTGAGCTGCTTGAGCCGGTCGATTTCAAAGCAAAAAAGGCAGATCTGGAGAAGAAGCTCGAACACCCGGTCAGCGATCGCGATGTGCTTTCCGCCGTCCTTTATCCCGGTGTCTTTGAGGAGTTCGACCGTCACCGGCAGGTGTTCAGTGATACCTCTTTTATGCCGACGCCTGTGTTCTTTTACGGACTGGACGTCGGAGACGAAGTGACCATTGATATCGAGGCAGGCAAGACCCTGATCGTCAAACTCAATGCCCTCGGCCGGGTTCATCCTGACGGAACGCGTAACATCTACTTTGAACTCAACGGCGAACCGCGCCAGGTGACGGTAAAAGACCTATCGGTCGAGACCGATGAGGCTAGTCACATCAAGGCCGATCCGGCTGAGAGCAAGCACGTCGGCGCACCCATGCCCGGTAAGCTTTTCAAGCTGCTGGTCAGCGTCGGTGATGAGGTCAAGGAGGGGGATACCCTGCTGACGACCGAAGCGATGAAGATGGAAACCAACGTCAAGGTCAAGCGCGACGGAAAGATCAAGGAAATCCTGTTCAAGGAGGGTGAACAGGTTGACCAGGGAGATCTGTTGGTCGTCCTCGAATAAAACGATCCCCTTTCAAACAAACAGAAAAGCCGGCCTCTTGGGGCCGGCTTTTCTGTTTGTTTCATTTCTTTTTCAAAAGCACGGTACTGAATTCCTCAAGCATTCGGTTCTGGATGACCGTACATCCAAACGTTTCATAACGCTGTCGAACATCAAAGTTGTATTCCCAGAGAATGCCGGATAACAGCAGAAATGTACCCGGCAAAGCCTTGACGACAAGGTCATTGGCCACAGACAGTAGGATGTCGCCGTAGATATTGGCAAGAATCAGGTCAAAACCGTTCTCTTGGACCGATTCAAGGGGGCCACAGACATGAGTCACCCGATCGCTGACTTGGTTCAGGTGACAATATCTTTGGCAGGCTGCGACCGCAGCCGGATCAATGTCCACGCAAACGGCACTTTTTGCCCCCATCTTGAGCGCTCCGATAGCGAGTATTCCGGTGCCGCTGCCCAGGTCGAGAAGCCGCGCCCCTTTGAGATTTGGAAGTGATGTCAAAATGTCGAGGCAGCTGGCGGTTGTTTCATGTTCCCCGGAGCCGAAAGCACCGGAGTCCATGATCAGATCGATCAATCCATCTTTCGACGCGGCGGTTTCCGGTGGACAGATGCGGAAGCGGTTTCCAATGGTAAAAGGGCGATAGTGCCGTCCCATTCGGATAATCCTTTCTTGTTGCAAGCGGTCGTTAAGGTTACGCAAACAAAATCCTTTACTTCAACCATCCCCTCGAGGGTGCCCGCCTGGGCATTTGCAAGATAATCCTTTGTCAGAAAATGGGTCTTGCATGCCTGGGTGTACAAAGGGAGCTTCGATATAGAATCCCCAAAGGAAAAGCAGGCTGTTTTAGGCCAGCAACCCTTCTGGATACGTGGAAGGGGAAAATGCCTGACGCAACAGGCGACAAGAGCTGTAAGGTCGGGGAGAACGTCCCCTTGAAAGCTCAGACGATACGGCGCCGTGAAGGGTATAAAGAAATGTCACTCTGTTGACCTGGTGACGGTGGGTTTTCCCAAGGGTTTTCGGGTTGGAATCAGTCGGCCCGTCATCGTCCACGGTCAGTTCCCAATCGGTACAAGACTTGTTGAAAATCGACCTCAGGGCTTGCCCGGAGTAACGCTCTTCGTTGTGGGCAGGCAAAAGAAACAAAGCGGCCGGTCTTTTCATGTCCCGAGGCTTCGAAGGATGAAAAGGGCAATGCTGTAGGTTATTGCAGACAACAGAGTGGACATCATGACGATTGATCCCGCCAGCTCCGCATCGCCTTTCATTTGATGCGCCATGATATACGTTGCGGTTGCCGCCGGCGTGCCAGCCATCAGTACGCCGATGCTGAGATCGAGCCCCCGGATGCCGATCAGGTGGAGAAGAAAAGCGGCAAACAAGGGAAGCCAGACGATTTTTATTCCCGTGGCAAACCCGGCACGTATCAGATCCCCCTTGAGTTTTTCCAGCGAAAAAGAACCGCCTATGGCGATTAGGGCCAGAGGAAGCGTCATGCCGGTGGCAATGTGCAGGCTGCGATCGAGGATTATTGGCATGGGCAGTTTGAGAAAACTCCAGCAGATGCCGGCAAACGAAGAAACAATCAGGGGGTTGAAAGCAATTTGCCGGAACCAGAATCGCATTCCCCGACTCTCTTCGGATCGGCTGTGAGGTAATAACAGGGCGAGGATGGCGAAAAAATTAAGGACAGGAACCAGGAACCCCATCAGGATGCCTGCACGTGTCAATCCCGTTTCCCCGTAGGCATTAAATACGATGGCCAGCCCCATATAGGCAAGATTTCCTCGAAAGGAACCCTGGCTGAAGGATCCTCGGGCTCCTGGCGGATAGCGCCGAAAACTGGCATACGCATAGGATACGGCAAAACCCACGACGATAGTGACGGCCGACCCCGCAACGAGACGTCCGTTGAAATTGGCAAAGAAGTCGGCCGTACCGATTTTGTAGAAAAGCAGCAAGGGGAGGCAGATATAGTAAACGAGTCGATTGGTCTGAAATAGAAAAGCGGCATCGATCAGGTTCAGCCTTTTTAGGGCATATCCGAGGGAAATGACAAGAAAGACCGGCAGAACGATTGTCAGAATGTCAAAAAATAGAGGCACCTTATTCTCCCGAAAGATGTCCGTCAGAATACATGATGGTTTTCATGGGTGTCCAACATAATTTCCTTTCAGCCTGCCCACGCGTTTCCCTTAAAGTATTTCTCCGGATCATTCCCTGCTCAGGCTATGGAAAAGACTTGCGCTCGTCATTGCCCTTGATTAACAATGCGAGTTATGCGAAATCACTTCTCATTCCGCTTTGCCACCCTTGTCGGATTGATCCTTCTGATCACGTCCCTGCATTATCTCACCACGACCCACAGGGATGAGTATCACGATATCTATCGGCGGCTGTATTACATTCCGATTGTCCTCGGAGGGATGTGGTACTCTCTGCGTGGAGGGATGCTCACCGCCGCTTGCATCACCATCCTGTATATCCCTCATGTTCTCATCCAATGGAAACATCATCCGCAAATCCACCTTGAACAATATCTTGAAATCCTTCTTTATAACGTAATCGGTTTCCTTTCGGGCTACCTGACGCAAAAAGAGATCGAACAACGGGACCGGTATCAGAAAACAGCCGAGAGACTCAAGGAAAGCTATGCGGAACTTAAGGCCAAGGCCGATCAGATTTTGGAGATCGAAGAACAGCTTCGCAGAGCGGACCGTCTTTCTGCGCTTGGAGAATTGGCCGCCGGGATGGCCCATGAGATTCGTAATCCCCTCGGGTCGATCAAGGGGACCGCGGAAATTATTCGCGATGGCATCGATCCCTCGGACCGTCGTTACGAGTTCAGTGGTATTCTGATCAAAGAGGTGGACCGTCTCAATAAAGTGGTCCAGGATTTTCTTGATTTTGCCCGGCCGGCTCCCATTGAACGCCTGCGGGTCGATATTAATGCCACGCTTCTGGATGTCCTTGCCCTGACGAGCCAGAAGGCCAAGGCGGCTTCCATTCGCGTCGAAACCCATCTCGGTGATGTTCCGTTCGTTGCGGGCCAGGCAGAGCAATTGAAGCAGGCGTTCCTTAACCTGATTCTCAATGCCCATCAGGCCATGGAGAGTGGGGGGCGCCTGACCGTGAGTTCCGAACAGGCTGATTCGCAGGTTCTCGTGCATTTTGCCGATACGGGCAGAGGGATTGCTCCGGAAAACCTCGAAAAGATTTTTAATCCATTTTTTACAACCCGCCAGGAGGGGACAGGGCTTGGACTGGCGATATCCGCCCGTATTGTTCAGGGCCACGGAGGGCGGATGAAGGTGGTCAGCCAACCCGGCCAAGGGACAACCTTTACCCTTTTTCTTCCGGCAGCCGTGTAGCAGGAGTTCCTTTGAACGATAAGAATGTCTTGATTATCGATGACGATGACTCCTTGCGACGGGTGATGGAATTCACCCTCCAGGAAGCAGGCTATCAGGTTTTTTCTTCCGTTAACGGGAGATCGGGTATCCAACTCTTCTTCGAACACCGTCCGGAAGTGGTCATTACGGATATCCAGATGCCTGACCTTTCAGGCTATGAAGTGCTCAAAACGATTAAACAAGAGAGCCCGGAAACGATGGTCATTGTCGTGACGGCCTTCGGTACGGTGGAGAAGGCGGTTGAAGCCATGAAGCTCGGGGCCTATGATTATCTGACCAAGCCGTTCGGCCGTGACGAACTTCGATTGGCGGTTGAAAAAGCCCTTTCCTTTAAAGGCCTTCGTGAGGAGAACTCGCGTCTTAGGGCTCAACTCACTCAGCAAACCGATTTTTCGCGGCTGGTCGGGAATTCCGATAAAATGCAGCACGTATTTGAAATCGTGCGTCGTGTAGCGCCCACCGAGGCAAGCGTTCTCATTACCGGAGAAAGCGGTACGGGAAAAGAGCTTATTGCGCAGGCGATCCATCATGGCAGCGATCGTGGCAAGGGTCCTCTCGTGACGGTCAATTGCGCGGCTATCCCCGGAGATCTTCTGGAAAGTGAGTTGTTCGGCCATGTGAAAGGGGCGTTTACCGGTGCGATCAAGGACCGGAAAGGCAAATTCGAATTGGCCAACGGGGGGACACTTTTTCTTGACGAGGTCGGGGATCTCCCTGTCGAATTGCAGCCTAAACTTCTGCGAGTTCTTCAGGAACGTGAAGTAGAACCGGTTGGCGAGGGGATTCCGCGTAAGGTCGATGTCCGTGTTATCTCGGCAACCAATCAGGATCTTGAAGAGGCGATTTCCCGAGGCGCCTTCCGGGAAGACCTCTATTATCGGTTGGCCGTTATTCCTGTAAGTCTGCCTCCGCTGAGGGAACGGAAGGACGATCTGCCTGTATTGGTAAAGCATTTCCTCGGCAAATACAGCCCCGGTACCGCTTTGGAGATCACTGAAGCCGCTATGCAAAGTCTGATGAAATACCGATGGCCCGGGAATGTGCGGGAACTGGAAAACACCATCGAAAGGATGACCATCCTGCGTCGTTCCGAAATCCTTGACGTCGCCGATTTGCCCTCCAAGATCCGTCAACCGCAGCTGGCGCAGAGCCCGGTTTTGAACTTGCCCGACGAAGGCTTCCCCTTGGAGCAGCTCGAAGAAGAGGCGGTTCGAGAAGCGCTCCTCCGCACAGATTGGAATCAGACCAAGGCTGCGGCTTTCCTGAGAATTCCCAGGCACACCCTTATCTATCGGATGGAAAAGTATGGCATATCTCGTGAAAAATAATCTCGAAGGCAATTCTTTCCGTGCGTGTATCCTGTTCCTGTTGCTGTTTTTCCTTCAGCTCGCCAGCGTGACATGGGCCTTTGATCGGCGAACCCCAGTGGTTATTGCCGTAGAAAAAGTCGGTCATGCAGTCGTCAATATCCGAACCGAACAGGTTATTCAGAGACGGTCTTCACCCTTGTTTGGATTCGCCGATCCGTTTTTTGACGATTTTTTTAAGGAGATGGTCCCTCCGCGTACCTATACGACCCAGGCACTGGGATCTGGTGTGATCATTGATCCGGAGGGGCATGTCCTGACAAATGCCCATGTCATCGAAAAAGCTTCTCGGATTTTTGTCGCTCTGCCGGAAGAGAACAAGGAACTGGAGGCCTCCCTTGTCGGTATGGATGAACAGAACGATCTGGCGGTCCTTAAAATCGACAAGAAGAGGGTTTATCCCTATCTGAATCCAGCCGTTTCTGACGACCTGATGATTGGCGAAACCGTGATCGCTATCGGTAATCCCCTGGGGCTCGGTCACTCCATTACAACGGGAGTGGTCAGCGCCCAAAGACGGCGAATCACGATGGGGGCGGGAAGCACTTCCGTTTTTATCCAGACAGATGCGCTCATCAATCCTGGCAACTCCGGCGGCCCCCTGCTTAACATCAATGGAGACCTCATCGGAATCAATACCGCTATTGCCAAACAGGCGCAAGGAATTGGTTTTGCCATCCCCATTGATACGGCCAAGCGGGTTGTGGCGGATCTGATCGAATTCGGCCATCTTCGCAGGCCCTATGCCGGACTCTATCCGGGCAAAGTGAGTGAGGCCTTTACCCGTGCCCGGGGAAACGGAGGTGTTCTTGTTGCCGAAGTTGATTCCGGATCACCGGCCCAACACGCCGGCATCCACATGGCCGACGTGATTTTGGCTCTGGATGATAATACTGTCTCCTCTCCTGCCGATTATTTCTCCCTGCTGGCAACCTATACGCCAAGAGATAGCGTTTCCATGACGATTCTTCGTGGTACCGAAACCCTGACGGTTCAGGTTGCCTTGACGTCTATGCCAAAGGATGCCGGGCTCAGATATGCGGAGAGAACATTCGGATTTGCAGTTAAGAGCGATTCCGAAGGGGTTCTGGTCTCGAATCTCACTTCCGGTTCGCCGGCAGAATCCATTGGTCTTCGCCCCGGAGACCGTGTCGCCGAAGTTGGAGGCGTCAAGGTAGCGACACAACAGGAATTTTCCAGGCGTATTGAAGAACTAATGGGACGTGAGTCCATTCAGTTTCTGTTTGTTCGCGGCAACCGCGGTTATTACGTCGAACTGCCTTAGGAGATCTCCTTTGGCAAAGCTTTTAGCTCCTCCCGACAGTCTTTGTGACCCTCAAAAGGGGCTGCTCCAGATGACCGGATGGGGGGCCTGTGCACCGTTTGAAGTCCTTCTAGGGCTTACTAGCGAAGAGGCGTAGACGGCAGGTTCGTCCTGCCCATGCCGTTCACCGTCAAATTGTCAGAAGGGGAGGAGTACTGCATGGCGGGGTGTTCACGATCCTGGAGGATACGGCCTTTGCCAAGGCCATTAAAACCTGCCTGCCCGAGGGGGCCCGTTTTGCCACCACCGCATTGCAGATGGAAATTTCTTGCGGCCGTACGGTAAGGCGATGTTCGTGCTGAGACCTTCGTCTCCGTTCCGGAAGGACGTTGTTTTCATGGCCCGGCCACTCTTTTGAATCATGTCAGGGTGGTTGTCTCAAGGATCACGACCGTGTTCAAGGGTGCACGAGGCCAATTGTCTGATGACCGGAATGGCTGAATGTTCCTTCAGTATGAACAAATAGGTTTGCCCCGCGTTGCGTCTTCCGATAGGAGACGCCTTGACTTTTACTGACCCAAAAGGTAGAACAACAGCAGATTATATTCAATTTCTGCTATGGAAAGGCCACGATCGCATGCGTAAATTATTTATACTATGGGTACTGTCCATTTACCTGATTCCCGGCGTGGTATTTGCCGGCTCGTCGCGTCCTTCCGCTTCTCCCGAGGCCAGGCTCGGAGCAGGGATGGAGGCTCCTGATTTTACCCTTAACAATCTTCAGGGGGAGCCGGTCACGCTTTCCAAGTATCGCGGCAAAGTTGTGTTTCTCAATTTCTGGGCCACCTGGTGTCCCCCGTGCCGAGCGGAAATGCCATCCATGGAACGCCTTCAGGAAGTTTTCAACGGTAAGGACTTCGTGATCCTGGCCATCAATGTGGAGCAGTATGGA
>QKGY01000016.1 GCA_003250235.1 Desulfuromonadaceae bacterium | reverse complement strand
GTACGGCTGCCCCTGGTAACGGATCGCGCTGGCCTGGAGACCCGCAGGGAGGTTGACATCCAGGAAGAGCCCTTCGCTGGCGGCAATTCTGAACAGAGGCTTGCCCGGCAGAGCCAGGTCGCCGACCTGGACAAGTCGCGCACTGAGTGTGCCGGAAACCGGCGCGACGATCCGGGTATAGTCGGACAAGTTTTCGATTTCCCGAATATTCTGCTGCAAGCCCTGGCGTTCTTTTTCCAGCCTGTCGATGGCGGCTTCTTCTTTCTGTTTCTGCTCGAGGGAAGCCCCGCCGACCTGAAACAGTTCGAGTGTGCGCTGGTGACTTTCACGCTGGACGGTTATTTCCGAATCGAGCCCTTCGATTTTGGCGAGCAACGCCTTGCGTTTGGCCTCAAACTCGGTACTGTCGATCCGGGCGATCAATTCTCCGGCCTTGACCGTATCGCCCTCCCGCTTGAAGATCTTGTCGATGCGCCCGCTGACCTTGGTCGACAGGGTGGTCGAGAGGTCTGAAGAGACGACACCCATGGCCGGCAGGGTCAGGGTCAGGTCCTGCGGCTGAACGCGGATCGCGTCGACCACCACCGGCAATGCGGCGGCCACCGGGGCATGCGCCAGGTTGGCCTTGCGGATTTTCAACAGCAGGATGGCACCCACCACAAGCAGCAGGAGAATGAGGATCATGAAGACTTTCTTTTTCATTGGACGACTCCCGTCAATTCGTCTCCGTAGAGCACGGCTTGTTGGCTGATCACCTGCCAGCGATCGAGGATGGTTTTCTGCAGCGCCGCTTCGGCATCGAGCACCTGTGTTTCAAAACGCAGGTATTCTTCCGTGGTCATGCGGCCGTTTCGGTAAGCCACCTTGGCAATGTCGAGCAAGCGGCGGGTGTTTTCGAGCGTCGTCCGAGCGAGTTGGGTTGATTGCTCGATGACCGGCAACTGCTGTTTGAGGCTCTCGGCTTCGGCATCCAGATCGAGACGCAGCTGAGCCAGCTGCTGCCGCTGGCGCTGAAGCTGAACCTTCGCCTGATCGATCGACGTGCTCAGCGGGCGGTCAAACAGCGGGACCGTCAGCGCGACCCCGATGTAGTCGTAGCGGCGACTGATGGACTGGCCGGTGTTGTATGCCTCCCCGTCATTTTCCGAAACCACCCCCTCAAGTTTGAGCGTGGGATAATGCCTGTCCCAGGCCTGCCGCAATTCCTTCTCGCTGGCGGCGACATTGGCTTCCTGCTGCACCTGGCGTAGATAGCGATCTTCCGTCACCGGCCGTTTCAGCGAAATCGGGATAAAACCGTCGAGACGGACCCCGGTCAACTGCTCCAGCTGGCTGGTCAGGGTGATGCTCTGGCGCCGCAGGTCGTTGCGCTGTTTCTGCAGATCGTTCAGGGCCGTTAACACCTTGAGCAGCTCCGATTCCGGCGCACGGCCATTGTCGACCGCCAGCTGCAGATCCTCGCGGGTTTTGCCCAGGGACTCGATGCGCGAGGCGATGGCGGTATCAAGGTGGCTGGTGAAAGCCAGTGACGCATCGAGGGAAACCACCGCCGCCTGCCGCGAGATCAACCGCAGCTTATGCCCGGCCCTGCTGGCCTCCTGCACCTGTTTGACCTTGTCGGCCAGGGAGTAGAGGCTTTTGACGAAAAGCGGCATCTCCACTTTCAACCCGTAGCGCAGGATGTTCTCGGAGAAGGGAATCGCGTCTCCGGCGGTGATGTTCACCTCGGTGGGCGGCATCGGCCGCAGATTGGTCGGCGAGTTGTACATGGTGTAACTGCCGAAAGCCGAGAGTTTTGGATACAGCTCGGCCCGGGCCTGTTGCAGCTGAACTTCGGCCGCCTTCACGCCCAGGGAACTGACGGCAAGATCCGGCTGTTCGGCCACGGCTTCCAGCAGGCTGGTCATGGTCGGCCCGGCTGCCTGTGCCGACCCCCCCCAGCACAGAAGAAGCAGCACGATCACGAATTTCATCAATGAGTTCTTCACGATTGAATCCTTCTCTTTACCCCACCAGCTGCAACACCATTTTCACAGCCAACAGCAATAACAACACACCGAGAAATTTTTTGACCGTTCCCGGTTTCAACCGACTGTGCATGAAGCGGGTGCCCAGACTCCCGCCGAGATAGGCCGCCACTGCCGCCGGAATCATCAGCCCCAGGTCCGCATGTCCCATCGTCAGATAAGCGATCAGGCCGCTCAGCGAAGAGAACGGTACGACAAAAGCCGTGATGACCGCGACCTTCATCGGGTTGAATCCGAGCAGAATCATCAGAGGGGCAATCAGCCCACCGCCGCCGACGCCCAGTAGGCCGGACAGATAACCCGCGACGGCCCCGATCAGCAGCGGAGCAAGCAGAGGGCGGTCCTCCCGGTACTGCCCCTCGAACCTGTTGGCGCGAAAAAAGATCAGCATCAACCCGGAAAAAAGCAGAAACAGGGCAAAGATGGCCAGCACGGCCGATCTTGGCACGAAGTGACTGGACCAGGCCCCCAGGGGAGCAAGGACGAAGGAACTGACGATGATGGGGATTCCGAGCCGGAAATCGAGACGTCCCTGCCGGATATTGCTGACACTCGCCCCGGTCATGCTCAGGGTATTGACCAGCAGGCCCGTCGGCTTGGCGATCGCCAGAGGAACCTCGATCCACTGAAGGGTCGGTACCAGTGCGATCGCCGAACCGACGCCGCCAAGAGCAAACAGAAAACTCAGCCCGAAAGCAAGGGCGGTTACGGCCGGGATGTTATCCATCGAGAGATCCCTCCGACAGAAAGTCCATAGTCATGGCCGCCGGGGATCAGCCTTTGCAGGGGATGCAGACCGGGCCTGCGGGAGAATCCTGCAATTTGTTGACAAAGGTCAACTCGCCGCACTTGGCGCAGGGCTGCGCGGTGAATTCCCCTTTGCCCTTGGGAACCTCGACCTGCTGAATCGGGCCGATGACGAGAAAGTTTTCCTCCGGCATCGCCATGATGGTGCTGACCTGGGGGTCGGTGATCGCGGCCGGAATATCCTGGGGGGGCACCCCCGCTTTACGCTGCTCAATAAAGGGGGACTTAAGCGCCTTGGTAAAGAACTCGGGCTTGAGGGAAACCCTCACGGAACGACCGCTGCGGGCATCGATCAGGGTAAAAGCCATCTTGTTGTAGTAGAGCTTTTTGATGTTCGACTTGCCGTAGGTGCACCCCGTCGCGGTCATGATGCCGTCGAGAAAGCAGCCGGCGGCATGCCCCTCACCCGTTTCCGACAGCACGCGCAGCTCCTTGTCCTGAGAGCGCTCCACGCCCAAAGCCTTCATGGCCGCCAGGCCGGCACGCAACCCCATCGGCATGGCCGGGCATTTGTGTCCGTGAAATTTCAGTCCTGTTTCGAATAATTCGTCGAATTTTTCCATGGGAATTCCCTTTGGTTAGTTCTTTAGAAAATCGGCAATCAGCCCCTGAACCAGACTGACAAATTCCTGCTTTTGGTTTTCGTCAAACTCCCAGAACTCCTCGACATTCTTCCAGCGGACAGTTTTACCGTCCTCTTCCCGTACCAGGACAAGGGATTTGTCGGCCAGGCCATAATCTTTGATGTAATGCTTGTTTTCCGGTTGATCAAAGTTGATCAGTTGCCATTCCAGGCGACCGTCGGACAATTCCGCGGGAAATTTTTCCGTGGCCGTCTTCGACCAGTCTTCAAATTGCATACAGGTTGTGCAGCGGACATCGCCATGAAAGTAGCGAACCAGAACATGGGGATCGGCATGGCTCTGGCTGGGGAGCAACACCAGAAAAAGGATAGGCAGGACGAAACTCAATACGACTTTCAGACGGATGTTTTTTTGTTGGGGATACATTCATTGTCTCCTGTAATCAGTGCTATGCGGCGGTATAGAGCAGCCAAACGCCTGCGGTCATAATCAGGAGGCCGCAAATGCGCTTGAGCCAGATGGTTCCTTTAGAGCGTTCACTCCAGTTCAAGTAGGTTTGAACTTTTTCCGTAAAGGTGCCGGCGAAAACAATGACGGCACAGTGGCCGATGCCATAGGCCAGCATAAGCAAAACGGCAAAGATCAGACTGTTGTTTGCTTCGGCAAAGGCAACGCCTAAAACCGGTCCCATAAAAGCAAAGGTGCAGGGACCGAGCGCCAAGCCGAAAATCAAGCCCAAAATGAACGCCGCAAAGAGACCTTTACGTTGCATGCCGGTCTTCCCTGGTCCTGACCAGGGAACGGGAATCACCCCCCAGAGGTGCAGACCAAACAGGAAGAAGATACCAGCAACCAGCCAGTTGCCCCAGGGGCCGAGATCGCCGAGCATGCGCCCGGCCATGGCGGTGAGAAGGCCGATCAGGGCAATCGAGATCAGGATGCCGACGGCAAACAGGTTGGAGATGATAAAGGCCCGCCGGGTGTTCATCCGGCCTTGTTCGTCGATAAAGCCTACGATCAGCGGAATACTCGCCAAATGACAGGGGGAAAGCAGGATGCTCAGGACCCCCCATCCGACCGATGCCGCAAGGGCAACCAGCGGTGCACCGGATACCGCCTGGCTCAGCTGCCCCATCAGGGATTCGATCATGGCTTGTCCTCACCAAAGGTGTAGCCCAGTTCCTTCCACTTGCCGAGAATCTCTTCACGACTGAAGAACCCGGTGTGCCGGAAGAGTTCCGTACCGTCGGCCGCATAAAAAATCTGCGTGGGGATCATCTGAACGTGGTACGTCGCGGCTTCCTCGCGCTTTTTCCAGACATCGACGAAGACCACGTTCAGCTTACCGTTGAAATCTTCACGAAGTTGCTTGAGAATCGGCGCCATCTTGATGCAGGGGATGCACTTGTCGGCGCCCACATCGACCAGCGTCGGGAGTTGTTGGACCGAAGATGTTTCGGTCGCGGCATGGGCCGTGGTTTCGCCCAGTGGGAAACCACTCGCCATGATGAAAAACAGAAACAGCACAAGGCGTAGCAACGTGACCTTCACATGAGAATATCGCGGCATGATCACTCTCCAAGAAGTTTCACAATCTGATCCGGTTTCAGCACTTTCCCCTGGGAAACGACTTTTCCGTCAATGGCCAGTCCAGGGGTGGTCATGCAGCCGAATTTCATGATGTCGTTGATCTGAGTGACTTTTTCGAATTCCACCTCTTCGCCGAGCATGTGAGCCGCCTCTTTGGCGTTAGCCGCCAGTTCGTTGCATTTGGCACAGCCGGTGCCAAGAATCTGAATTTTTTTCATGATGCACGTTCCTCCTTCTCCGGGTAATTGTCGATGCCTGTTTGAATCTCCTGAGAACAACACCGGTAACGCAGACTCCGTTCTTTTCAACATCCCAACGTACATGCCGTTGTCGCAGCACGGATTGCGGCCGGTAGAGTTTTTTGGGTAACGCGGCGGCATGCGCACGCGACTTCATACGTGGCGCCTTCAGAACGTTTCCCATTCACGTTTCCTCTGTTCACGCTGAGCGCCTTGTGCCGATCAGAATAAGGCACCGTAAATCAGTCCCGCTATCGTCGCCATAATGATCACGAGGCTGACGAACACCACGGTTTTCTTGGTCCCCATGACACTGCGGATGACCAGCATGTTGGGCAGGGAGAGGGCCGGGCCGGCCAGCAGCAGAGCCAGGGCCGGTCCCTTGCCCATGCCGGCGCCGATCAGGCCCTGAAGAATGGGCACTTCGGTCAGGGTGGCGAAATACATGAACGCCCCCACCACCGAGGCAAACAGGTTGGCCCACAGGCTGTTGCCGCCGACGAGACCGGCGATCCATCCCGAAGGAATCAGCCCCTCGTGGTCGGGCCGGCCGAGAAGAGCGCCGGCAATGAGCACGCCGTAAAACAGCAGCGGCAGGATCTTCTTCGCGAAGTCCCAGGAGGTTTCGAACCACTCCCCCAACTCCCCGCCGCTGTCGCTCCTGCCCGTCAGCACAGAGAGACCGATCACCCCGGCGACAAAAGCGATGAGCGGACGATCGGGGAATAACAGGGCCAGCGCCACGACCGGAACCGCCAGCATCAGCATCTGCCCCTTGCCCACCCGATACCAGAGCACGAGGAAGAGCGCCAGGGCCAGGGCGAAAACCGACGTGATCACCCACTTGGCGGCGTAGATCGCATGCCAGAGGCCCACATCCCCGGCGGGTTTGCCCCAGTTGGCAAACACCAGGATGCCGACCATCGACCCGAAATACAAAGCGGTCTGCCACAGGGGACGTGCCACCTCGGGTTCGGGCATGGCCCCTGCCGCTTCGAGCTTGGCCTGCTCCTCCTTGCGGAAGACAAAATGCATGGCCAGGCCGATGACGACACTGAACAGGATGGCACCCACCGCCCGGGCAACGCCCATCTCCGGTCCGAGAACCGCCGCGGTCAGCACGATGGCCAGGATGTTGATGGCCGGCCCCGAATACAGAAAGGCGCAAGCCGGACCCAACCCGGCACCCATGCGGTAGATACCGGCAAAGAGCGGCAGGATGGTACAGGAACAGACCGCCAGGACGGTCCCGGATACCGAAGCCACCCCATAGGCCAGAAGCTTGTTCGCTTTGGGGCCGAGATATTTCATCACCGAGGCCTGACTGACGAACACCCCGACCGCCCCGGCAATAAAGAAGGCGGGGACCAGGCACAGCAGCACATGCTCCTGGGCATACCATTTAGCCAGATACAGCGCTTCCCACAGGGCGTTTTCAAGCCGTGGCGATGCCCGCAGCCAATCCACCGGCAGGTAGTAGCAGGCCAGAAAGACCCCCAGAATGAGGGCCAGCGGTTTCCATTCCTTTTTCCATTGCATAGATCGTTTCCTCAGACTTTCTTTATGTCGGACAGGGGGGATCCGATTCTCTCTCTTGCGATCCCTTCTGCGGGGTCAGGCCCCTCACGCGAAGTACCGACGTTGAAACCA
>QKGY01000251.1 GCA_003250235.1 Desulfuromonadaceae bacterium | reverse complement strand
GTGCCTCCGCAGCCATCTCCGCAAAGGTTTCGCTCTGCTCAGACTCCTCCTGGGCCGCTTGAGCAGGTGTCGCTGCAGACTCCTCGCTGGATTTCTTGCGGCGCCGGCGCCGTTTTTTCTTCACCTCCGACTCGACTTCCGGACCTTTTTCCGTAACGGTTTCTAAGGCCGGCTCCGTAGCTGCGGCTATAGGGATGACGGATCGCTCGGGCTGCGATGGGGGGGCCGCGGTGAATTCCAGCGGCGCGATTTCTTCCTTCTCATCCTTTTCGCGCTTCTGGAAGAGCAGTTCCGCCTGCCCGGCCATGAAATCGGGACGGCCCTTGATATAAAGGGACACATTGCGCTGTCTTTCGAGTTCCAGAATCTCTTCGCGTTTGGCGTTAAGGAGGTAGGTGGCGACATCCAGGGGAACCTCCCCGTCGATGCGGCCGATCTGCCCGCGGGCTATACCGCCATAAACTTTTCGCAAAAAGGCGATGGCCTGGGTTTCAATGCTTTTGATGCGTCCCGTTCCGCTGCAGTGGGGGCAGGTGTTGTAGGTTCCTTCAGCCAGGGCCGCCTTGATTCTCTGCCGGCTCATCTCGAGCAGGCCGAACTGGCTGCTGATGCGTCCCACCGTGACCCGGGCCTTGTCGTGCTTGAGGGCGTCTTTGAGCCGGTTTTCGACGTCGCGGATGTGCTGCCGGTCACGCATGTCAATGAAGTCGATAACGATCAAGCCGCCCAGGTCGCGCAGCCTTAGCTGTCGGCCGATTTCCGCAGCTGCTTCAAGGTTGGTCTTGTAGGCGGTGGCTTCAACGCCCTGTTCACTCGCCATTTTCCCGGAGTTGACGTCAATGGCCACCAGGGCTTCGGTGGTATCGATGACGATCGAGCCCCCGGAGGGGAGGGCTACCTTGTTTTTGCTGATGGTCTCGATCTGCTCTTCGATCTGGTAGCGGGCAAAGATCGGCCGGCGTTCCTGATGAAGTTTCACCAGATGCGCATATTCAGGCATGACCTGCTGGAAGAAGTCCTTGGCCTCTTGAAACACCCGGGGATCGTCGATGAGAACTTCGTCCATGTCGGTGCTGAAGTAGTCGCGGATCGAACGAATAACGAGGTTGGACTCCCGGTAGATCAGCGAGGGGGCACGTACCTTCTCGCTGAGGGCGACGATATTGCGATACAGACGGATCAGGTAGTCCAGATCGCGGCCGAGCTCTTCCCGGGTCTGACCGATACCGGCTGTGCGCACGATGTATCCGATGTCCGCGGGCAGCTCAAGGGTCGACATGGTTTCCTTGAGCTTCTTGCGCTCGCCTTCCGCTTCGATTTTCCGGGAAATGCCCTTGGTGTCGCTCTCCGGCATGAGGACCATGTAACGGCCGGGGAGGGACAGGAAAGTTGTCAGCGCCGCCCCTTTGGTGCCGCGCTCCTCCTTGACGATCTGCAGAAGCAGTTCTTGCCCGCGGTGCAGGATGTCGTTGATGCGGGGTCGTCCCTTTTGTTCCTGGCTGGCGGTGGCCGATTTGAAATAGATCGGGTGGATCTCCCCCATTTGCAGAAAACCGAGGCGTTCGGCCCCGTAGTCGATGAAGGCGGCCTGGAGTCCGGATTCAACCCGGACAACTGTTCCCTTGTAGATATTGCCCTTGGTCTGCTCTTTGCCAACGACTTCGATATCGAGTTCGCTGAGGGTGCCGTCTGTGACGATCGCCACCCGGTTCTCTTCGGGGTGGGTGGCATTGATCAACATCTTTTTGCTCATACAAATCCTTCCGGCACCCTGCGTTCAG
>QKGY01000116.1 GCA_003250235.1 Desulfuromonadaceae bacterium | reverse complement strand
TCGAGGGTCCACCGCCCTGTCCCCGATAGGATGCGTGAAGTTGACATGCGTTTCGTGGCATTGCCCGCACACCTCTTCAGGAGTCCCTTTCAGCATGGCCGGCCTGTCGCTGCTATGGAGTTGGTGGCAGGCCGAGCAATGACTCCACTGCGGATGTTTGTGCAGCATTTCGGAGCGCCGCTTGAAAGTGTCCGTGTGGCAGGTGCGGCAGGTGCCCTCCAGGTTGGCCGGCAGCATTCCCGCTACATCCCCAGCGTGGGCATCATGACAGCTCAGGCAGATGTTCGCCCCCGTCCCTCTTTGCAGATGGGAGTGACTGCCCGAAAAAGATTGCAGCACATCGGAATGGCAGTCAAAGCATAGCGAAGGATCATTGCTCCGCTCATGACATTGCCGGCACTTTCCCTCACGGAAGGGAGCATGCTGGACCGGCCGCAGAAGATGGGCATCACGGCTGCCATGCGGAGCATGACATTTCAGGCAGGCCAGGGTATCCGCTTCACGTCCCAGGTGCTTCGCCTTCAACATGCGTTTATCCTGATGGCATCCCAGACACACGACAGGGTCGGGCTCCCGGATCATCCGCGAGTCCTGTGCCCCGTGCGCGGCGTGACAGGCATTGCACTGCCCCTTCATAAATGGAGCATGGGGCACGTTATAGGCCTGATTGCTTTTCGGGTGGCAGGCAAAACAGGTCTGGGCCAGATTCCCGGGAAGCAGGGCGCGATTGGCCGAAGCGTGAGCTGCATGGCAGGTGACACAATCCCCTCGGGAAACCGGCTCATGGAGAAAGGGGCTGTCGATCAGGGCCTGTTCGATCGGCTTATGACACCGAAAACACAGACGGCTCTCGACATCGCGCAAAAGCGCTTTGTTCCGGGCCACATGAGGGGCATGGCATTCTCCACAACGCCCCTCTTTCACCGGAGCATGGACAACCTTGCCCCGGAAGTTTTCCGGGTCATGGCAGGGAAAGCAGGTGGCGCTGTCTTCCCCATACCCGGAAGGACAGATAGACAAAACCAGCCCAAGAACCATCACAGAGAAAAGGGATCGTTTCATCGACGCCCCTCCTTGTGACAGGAAATGCAATCTCCCTGCACAAAAGGTCGATGCCTTACCGGCAGGAGCAGGGACTTATCCTTGGCCCCATGCGGATCGTGACAGCTGAGGCATCCCCGATCATCCGGAAGCATTCCCCCGTGCGAGCGCCTCAACGCCGCAGACGTTAAATCATGACACCCAGCACAAACCTCTTTAGCGGTAAACGGGCGTTTCTTTTGACTGAAATGCGGATCATGGCAGGCATGGCACTGGCCTTGCGCGGCCGGTTGATGCGCAACCCCGTCCTTCCAGTCACGATCCACGTTGTGGCAGGAAAGACAGAGTTCGGGAAGACTTTTGAGAAGGTAGTGGTCCCCCTCGTTGCCATGCGGGGCATGACAACTGAGACAGTTGCCGTGCCCTTTCACAGAGCCGGTCGCCGGTTTCTGCTCTTTATGACACTGCCCGCAAAGTTTTTCAGGTTCTTCCTGCAACAGGGAAGGCATGGCGCTGGAATGGGGACGGTGGCAGGTTCTGCACTTCCCCTGTCTGAAAGGGGCATGCCGCGCCGGATTTTCTCTGTCCATAGCAACCTTGGGGTGGCAGGAGGCACAGGAAGACGGATCGGACTCTCGCAAAAGAGACGCGTTCGAGCCCCCATGCGGATTGTGACAAGCGCTGCACTGCCCGTTAACAAACGGCCGGTGGACATAAATGTCGTTCATCGTCTCGGATACACTGTCGTGGCACGCCGCGCACAAAGCCCTCTGGCCGGTGACCAGCAGTCCTTTTTCACCACTTTCGTGAGGACGATGGCAATCGAGACAGCGCGCATTCTGGCCGGGCGGATGAGGATATCGGAACGTACCGGACTCTGAAGCATGACAATTGCGGCAAAGTGAATCCGGAGTTCCGGAGAGCAACGCTTTCTGTCCTTTTGCAGGAAGATGGGGCTGATGACACCGGAGACACTGCCCCTCGGCCACCGGTTGGTGTGTATACCCGCTCACCGACGCATCCTTGGGCCTGCCATCGTGCCGGTTTTCGTGACATCCGCTGCAAAGTGCCGTCTTCTCTTTGATCAGCAGGCCTTTTTCGTTGCCGGCATGAGGAGAATGACAGGCCATGCAGGTTCCATCCCGCACCACTTTATGGCTGGCAGGAGAGTTAAATTCCTGTTGTTTGTCGTCGTGGCAGCTATAGCAGGTAAAGTCTTGGGCTACGGCAGGCAACGCTCCGGGCTCTGAGGGCGGGGCATTGTGACAATCGGTACAGGCCTGCTGAAGAACCGGCCGGTGGACAGCCTCTTTCAACAAAGAAGCATTCCCGGCGGTATGCACGTTGTGACATTCCAGGCAACCGTTTTTAATCAGAAAACCGCCATGTTTGGCCGTCATGTCGGAACTTTCAAGATCATGACACTCGGCACAGAGAACCTCTTTTTGCTGTGTCAGAAGGGCCGGGAATTGACTGCCATGCACCTGGTGGCAGCGATGGCATCCCTGTTCGAGCGGAGCATGCCGGTAGGCTCCCTGAAACCCTTTGGCATCATGACAGGAAAAACACAGGCGCTGCTCCGTATCTTTCAGAAGCCTCTCCCCGCCTGCCGTATGAGCGTCATGACAGGTCAGACATTGTCCCTGAGCTACCGGAGGATGGGAAATGGCCGGATTCATCACCGCCGGATTTTTCTCCTGATGACACCCGAAACAGAGCACCGGGACCTCTCGCTTCAGATAGACCCCACCGACAAGGCCATGGTTGCGATGACAGGCTCCGCAGTTTTTATCCGCAACCGGTTGATGCCGGTTGCCGGCAGAGAACCGATCGACAAAGTCGCGATGGCAATCCAGACACCCCTTGCCCGATCCTCGTTGACCTCCGGGTACGCAAGCAACCAGCATTGCCAGGGTTGCGGCAACCATCAGCATTGTGCGCAGTAACGGAAAATCAGGATTTCGCATCGGCCCCCTCTTCTTTTAGAAGCTGGTGATGCAGGGACTCCCAGGCCTTGTCATTGGTCTTGATCGTTGAACGTTTTCTCAGCTCCTGCACGAACCGGGTGCGCAGCTCTTCAAACCGCTTCTGCCTAAGGGCCTCCCGTATCGTCCCTGACACCTCATCCAGGGGGCGGGGCGAGGAAAGTTCACGACGTACCAATTTGATGAATACGATCTCTCCGTCGGCCTCTTCCCAGCGTTTCACCTCTCCGGGAGCCATGTCGTCAAGATGCTTCCGGATCTTCTCGTCAAGATGATTCAAGGGAATCGTCTCGGGGTGAATTTCTCCGGGAACCAGGGGCTTCATCGCGGCATAAAAATCTTCACCGTTCGCAATTTTTTTCCAAACCTTGTGAGCCAGTTCCTTTTCCCGTGTCTCCACATGGGTCAGTTCCACCCTGCCCCCCGCGGAATAACGATCAGGATGACGCAGGTACTCGTCGCGGATCTCTTCTTCGGTAACATTGGCCTGTGACCAGAACAGTTCCGATTCAAGTTCCTTGATCAGGCGGTGTTGTTTGTAGAATTCAAAGGTGGATTTAAACGGAGGTCTGTTTTCGTAATGGCGGTCCATGGCCTCCAAACCCGTCAGCGTCTGGGCCAGTAGGTCATTGACAACTTGCTCACGCAGAACGGTAAACGCCTCCGAGGGTTTGGTTGCCTGCTCCTTGCGCAAAAGAGGTTCCAACGCAGATACCGTGATAACTTCGTCGCCGAAGGTAATGGCCGGCCACTCGGCCATCTCGGGGGACGTCGGAACGGGGCCGATCGCCTGAATCACCTTGGCGTTGACGGATACGCGATACTTTGCCTTGGCCTTTTCAACGAGTTCTGTCGTCAGGGTGGCACTCCATTGCTTCTGCCACTTTCTTGTCAGGACATCGCGGTATTTGAGAAAATCGTCCTCCTTGGCCTCTTCCCTTCCCAGAACCTCAAGAAAATACCAGGCCGCTTCCCAATATACGGGGCCAATCTTTTCACCGACCGGAACCTCAAGCACCGCGGTCCGCAATACCGCGGGAATTTTGAAGGGACGAAGCCATCCCGAATCTTCCATGTAATCCGCAACACTGACCCCACCGGCGGCATTTGAGGCATCCCGAAGGGACTGCCCACGGTCAAGAGCGCCGCGCATTGCGGCAACTTTTTTTTCATCCGGTATCCGCACCATGCGCAGACGTACTTTGGGTGCGTATTCATTTACATAAGCCTGCCAGAGATCGGCTCGTCCAGGCTCGGGAATTTTCCCGTCGACTTCTTCCTGCTTGAGTTGCATCAAGGACCAGACTTTGAGAAAAACATCGACCTTGCGGCGATAACTGTCCTTCTCGTAGAGCTGCATTTTTTCAGCTTCGCGCCACAACAGGGTCCAGTCGATGTAAGCATCGGGATCGGCAGGCGGCACCATGCCTTCTTCACGCCACTCTTTCCACCAGCCCCTGAAATCCGCTTCGGTCAGACGATCGTCGTTCACCGTTACCAGGGATCGATCCTCCCCCAACCCCCAAAGGGCGGCTGCCGGCAATACCGATAGCGGGATGACCGCCAGAGAGAAAATAAGGAGGAAAATCCTCCGCATTCTGTTTACGGACAAGAGAAAACTCCTTCCCGGCGCCAATCGGTCACCACTTCTTCGGCGACCCGGGCAAAAAGGCCTGTTTGGGTCTGAACCACACCGAAATGCAATGCTTTGCGAAAATCATCCCCCTTGCGCTGATGAAAGGTGTTCACCAGACGCGCTCCGCTCGGAACCGACACCATCTCCAGTTGGAGAGACACATAGGGAATCCTCGTATCGACACCGGAAGACTCCATGCCGTTTCGGATGATTCTTCCGCGCACCACGGCATCCACGTCCAACTGTTTGGCCATTTTTTCCATCAGATCCGTGGGGGTCGAAGCAAGATCCTGCGGCAGTTGTCGATAAAGAAGCATGAACTGCCGCACGTCTCCCTCGGAAACCACATCACAAAGCCCAGAGGCGACCAGTTCGTTGGTAAATACTCGGTACATCAATGTGCCGGCACCTTTTTCCAGGGTTTCGTTGACAAAGGGCAATACCGCCACACGACAGACTTTGACGTTCGAATCTTTGCTGAGCAGGTGGGTTTCCGGCCGGCCACCGGAGACACAGGCACAGAGACCCAAGACCATGGCCAGTACCAGCGCTTTTTTGATTCCCAAAGGCCTCATTATCGTTCCTCAACCCATGCCCATGAGGAAAAACCCTTTTTGCCCGACGGCTGATCCTCTTTTTTTTCAAGCTTTACGCTCTGATCCTCCAGAACCATCCTGTTTCCCAGGATGTCGGTGACATCCACATCACAGATGACATGGGTCTCCTTGTCCAGCACAGACAGAGGCAGCCGCACCGGCAACTCTTCTCCTTTTTGATTAACGAGAATATCCCCGGCCGCATTGGTCACCCGTATCGTCCAGCGCTCCACCGGGACGATCTGGGCTTCGGCGGGCGAGAGTTGCAGATAGGACTGGCCATCTTCTACGACCGTCGCCAGATTGATGGAAAGCCCTTTGCTCTGTCGGATGATTTTTTTGCTGATACGACTATGGTTGCTGGCATAGTCCCAGGCGTCAAAAACAATTTCATAGATCCCATCAGCCAGTTTATGGTTGCTCTTGTCCTTGCCTTCCCAGACCAGGCGCGATGGCAAAATGCCATCCTTGCCCGTTCTTGCCACCTCCACCCCCTCGGCATTGAGAATGGCCATCGACCAATGTCTCAGAGGCCTTGAATCCTCAACGGAAGGAATGAGCAGCAACTTGTCCTTCACCGCGCTGACTTGGTTGTACGTACGCACATTTTTCAGCGCGACGTTCAGAGGAGGAACTGTATTGAGAACCTCATAGTGCGCAAAGCCATCCAGACGTTCGCGGCGAGAATCGTCCCAACTCAGTTCCAGAGAAAGATCGTACTGTCCCTCGGAAGGGGAAGCCTGCCACCGGGCTCTGTAGACACCCGCTTTATCCGTCGGTATGAACGGGGTGGAAATCGCCCCGGATCGCAGTTGGATTTCCGAGGCGGGAGACTCGAGAAAATCCAGGCGCAGCAAACATTCCATCGATTCTTCGCCACCCAGCACTGCAGCGTTCAAGCTGAAATCCTGAATCCGGTACGGCGGAGGCATTTTGTCGCGACGCATCGTGTCGGAAAAGAGGACACTAGGCAACGCCTCTTTCAGAAGGGGCAACCTGAAATCATCGGGGCAGTCAGGTTGCCCCAAGCCAAGGATGCCGACACACTCCCGAAGACTCAAGGCACTTGTGCCTCCCCAGCGGGGCGATCCCGTCTGACCGTCAAGAACGGTAAAGGTGAAACCCGCCGCCGGATTGCCTTTTGCAGCACTTTCGGTAACGGTTCCGACAACAACGGCGTTACAGCCGGTCTGCCGGCACATTTGAACGGCATGGAGAGAATCGAGGTAACCGGTATTGCGCAGTTGGTTGCCGACAAGAAAAGCATCAATGTCCTTTGTGGGCACAAGATCAACCCCCTCATCGCGCAATACGTTGCGAACCTCCTCGGTAAACGCCGGGTTCAGTGCATTGCCGCCCATGGTCAAATCATCGAACGGCAAAACAGCCACAGTTGCTGCCCAGCTGTTGACCGCACAGAGCCCCCAGAGCAGTATCGGCACAAACAGCCTCTGCGACAGGATTTGCAGTCTCCCGACGATCATGGTCACCCTCTTAGCGAAGCGTTTTCAGCAGATCTTTCGCCAGCCGAAAGCTGACTTCATTGACACTATCACTGGCAAAACCGAATACACGACCCCAGGTGCTGTAACCACTGGTGCTGCCACTGGCCTGCCAAATGATCCTCCCGGTCTTTACATCCACCAACCGCAGGGTAACAGCCACAACCGGATAACTGTAAGAGCCATT
>QKGY01000034.1 GCA_003250235.1 Desulfuromonadaceae bacterium | reverse complement strand
TGAGCCGGGGCGGGTCCGAGCTCGAGGGGTCGGGCATAGGTGGCGCCGGTAACCGGATCGCCGTCGACCGGGTTCATCAAGTAGGGGTAGCCGTCGAGCATCAGAATGACGTTGAGTCCGGTGGCTCCAGAACTGTCACGCAAGACGACTTCGAACCGGTATTTGAGATTAGCGGAGGGGATGCCGGCGATAAGGTTGTCGGCAGCACTGCCGCCGTCCAGTCGTTCCACACCGGGCAGGCCGGAGTCATCCGCGGGCAGACTCAGCCCCTGGGGGAGACTGGCAAAGGCAACGCTGATTTCGTGGTTCTGCTGAACATCACTGAAGCTGTATTCCGTCAAAGCGCCAAGGGATTGACCGTCTACGGAAACCGAAGAAACGGCGTATCCTTTCTTGGGCAGAAAAACGAATTTCTGCGTCCCTCCAAAAGCGACTTCCACCTCTCCTTCGGGCGAAATAGCGCCTTCTTCCGTGGCGTGCGCCGACAGGACCCATTTCGATCTGGACGCATCCAGAGGATAGGCGTCCTGGCTGTCGACGATGCCGTCGTTATCGTCGTCCGTATCGGCATTGTTGCCGATGCCGTCCAGGTCGGTGTCGAGTGTTTCGGTCGCATCGTAGGGGAAGGCATCCTGGCTGTCGATGACCCCGTCACCGTCGCTGTCTCGCTGTGGATTTTCTGAGACGGTAAGGCTGAAGGCGGTAAGGGAGGCGGTTGCCTGGCCGTCGGTCACGGAGATCAGAATGCCCCCAATGGTTCCTACGTCTCCAGCGCCGGGGGTGCCGTTGAGGGTCCCGGTTGAGGTATTGAAGGAGGCCCAGGACGGTTTGTTGACGATGGTGAACCTCAGGGTGTCGCCGGAATCTGAGTCGCTGGCAGTCGGAGTAAAGCTGTAGAAAGTTCCTTCCATAACGGACGTTGTGGGTGTACCGCTGATAACCGGTTCTCGGTTGGCCTGAGCGACGCTGATCGAAACGGCTTCGCTGTCGCTGAGACTGCCGTCGGAGACGCTGAAGGTGACGGTGTAGCTTCCGGCCTGCTCGAAGGTCGGTGTCCAGCTGAAGGTGTGGGTGGAGGCGTTGAAGGTCGCGCCGCTGGGCAGGTTTGTCGCGTTGTACGACAGGGTGTCGCCGTCAGGGTCTGAGGCGCTTAGAGTAAAAGAGAGCAGGGCGTTTTCAGGGGTTGTTTTGGCGCCTATAGGGGCGAGCACCGGAGGACTGTTGACCGGCACGGATGAGGCCAGTTGGGCCGAGACGATGTTGGAGATCGGGCTTTCATTGCCGGCGGCATCGTAGGCCGTCACGGTGAAGTAATAGGTCTGTCCGTCTGCAAGACCTGTCAGGGTGGTGCCCAGGGTATTGCCGACATCCACGGGCGAATTTCCCTGATCGGCGCCGATACCATCGAAGGGAAGCGTGCTGGAGCCCGCCTTGTAGTACATGCGGTATCCGATGACCCCCGGAGAGGTGTTGGTGTCCCAGGCTAAGCTGACATTTCCGGCATACGCCGGAACGGCGGTGATGATCCAACAGATCAGGGTGACCAGCAACCGTATCAGGGTGCGAGCCGTGTTCTTCATAATCTTCGTTTTCATGGTGCCTCTTTCTCATTTGGGAGTCCGTTACAACGGACTCCGGTGCTTCGTGTTGATAATTACAATTACCCACAAAAAAAAGCGCTCACTTCGTTGCCGAAAGTGAGCGCTCACAGTTGAATCCGGGCCCAGGGAGCCTGATCAAATGCGCTGACATTCTCTTCGGCAACCCGGCTGTCCTAAGATTGAGGACCCGTGGCTTTGCGTCCCCAGATTTCTCTGGGTTTGCCCTTATCGGAGATCTGACCTGCTTATCTACCCGATGTTGGTATGTCGAGTTGCCGCAGTCTTTCTATAATCGCGGCCCGCTAAAAGGGGTTGACCGGTTGGTCGTTCTTTTCCGGTACAGAGCAGAGAATATGCCAAAATTCATGTGTAACCTGTTCTGGGATAGGCGATTTTCTTGACCATCGAGAACTATTTCGTTGATCCGATGTGATTTCAGACACTAATGGAGGGTATCTGCAGGATATGGAAGATGTGACGCAAGGGGTTAATTTTGCGAAGTAATCATGGCGGAGGCGGAAGGTGTGTTGTTCTTTCCACGGTGTGAACAAAAGATGTCATCCCGTGAAGTGATTTGAAGCAGTGAGTCAACCTCAACCACGGTTGCTCCTTTATGAGCGGTGGATGTCCAACCTGAATGGCTTAAGACGCTCGAGCAAGGCCGCCGCGGATTTATGAATCTCCGGGTTCAGGGACGATCCGGCATCCTGTGAACTCAGGGATTCAATGCGTACGAGCCCCTCCCGAACATCGGAGATCAGAGAACGGTGCGAGGCGATCAGGGCATTGAGCTGTTCGGCGAGGGCGGTATTCTCATCCCCCTTGCGCAGCGCTATGCGCTTGGTCAGATCGCCCTTCGTGATGTCCTTGAGGTCCTGTTCGATGCGGTATGCACTGCCCGCATAGCTTTTCGGGAAAAAGAGGCTGGCTACGATGCCGGCGACAAGACTGATGCAAAACGAACCGATCACTACCGGCCAGAGCATCTCCAGAAAACTTTTGGCTTTGATGTGAAACATCTGAAAAGAGGAGCTGATCTCTTCGTTGGCGAAATGATAGTACACCGCGCTGCTGAGCAGCAGACAGACAAAAAGAATGCCACTGATCCGGCCGATCATGCGCAG
>QKGY01000152.1 GCA_003250235.1 Desulfuromonadaceae bacterium | reverse complement strand
GAATATCGCCGCAGGGCTTGAGTGGGATGCCTTCCGTGTCCTGGCGCTGCGCGCCGGGGTGTACAAGAACCTGTCCAAAGACGATATCGGCGTCGTCTATACCGCCGGCCTGGGTCTCAATCTCTGGGCGGCACGCATTGATATCGCCGGAGCATTCGCGGGCGAAACCGAGGAATTCGACGGCGATAAGATCCCCAAGGAAACCCGAGTTGCCGCCCAGATCAGCGTCGATTTCTGATTCTGGCAACCACACCTACAAAAAAAGCCCCCGGCTGAGACGGGGGCTTTTTTTTTGCACAATCTTGAGACGTTCAAAGAACCGCGAGGCTTTCGTCAGAAAAGGTCAGATGCTTCAAGCCGTCCGGAGCTACCCAGAAGGTATTCTCGATCCCTACGGCTCCCAGCCCCGGGAAAACCGCCTTCGGCTCGAAGGCAAAGGTCATGAACTCCTCAAGGACCTGCTCCTTGAAACCCCGGGCGATGAAAGGGAATTCATCGATCTCCACCCCGATCCCGTGACCGATAAAGGAGACCTGTGCACCGGACGATCCCATGAAGTGGTCTTTGTACCCCAGCTCGCAGGCCATGGCATAGCACTCGTCGTAAATGTCCCCCCAGATGACCCCCGGCCGGGCGATTTCCTTCAGGCGCACCTGGATCGCCACCATGTCGTCGTAGGCTTTTCGAAGTTCGTCGGGGAGCCCGCCGATGCACAGGATACGGGTCTGATCCACCAGGTAACCGTCAAAGGCACCGGCAAAGTCCACGGTGATCGGCTCGTTGCGTTCGATACGCTTGTAGCTCGCTCCCTGGCCGATGGAGGGATTGACGCCGATCCCGCCGAGAGGCGCGTCCAGAAAGGCCGGAGCGGCGCTGTCGGCACCGGAGAAGATATGGCCGTAGAACAGTTCGGAATTGAACCCCCGCATGCGGCTGATCCCCTGGTGCCCCTGCTTGCGGGCCGTGAATTCTAGTTCCGCCGCCAGTTCCAGGTCGGTCATTCCCACGCGGATAACCTCTTTCGCCCTTTTGTAGACCTTGTCCACCATCAGGGCGGCATCCTTCATGATCTCGATCTCGTACTTGGACTTGACCGCCCGGACCATACGGATCAATGGGGAGGCATCGACAACGGCGCATTCCGACAGGATTTTGTGGATACGCTGAAACAGGGCCACCGGCAGGACATCCAGCTCCATTCCCACCTTCCCGGGCATGGGGTACCCGAAATCCCCGAGAATGCCGGGGAGATCCTTGGGGCTTTTGAGCGGATGAACTTCCTTGAGGCCGCACTCCATGCGCGCCCGCGTATATTCCTTGCGCACCAGATAGAGAGCCTCTCCCGATGCGGGGATATACAGAAGCCCCTGCTGAATAGAGCCGGTAAAATAAAACAGATCGGCATTCTGCATCATGATAACGGCATCCAGACCGGCGGCCTGCATCCGGGTCTGCAACGACTGTGTACGGGCAATCAGTTCGGTAGCGGGCGTGATGCGCATAAGAATCTCTCCCTGAAAAGAAAAGGTACATGGTCTGACCGCAGGGGATGATCCCCTGCGGCTAAAAAATCCATGTACCTGATAATCGTCGAATGTATGGGAAACCGAACGTCAGGCCGTTTCCACCGAAGCCGCTTCTTCCAGATGCAGCTCCCGGATAGCCATTTCCCTGAGTTTGAACTTCTGGATCTTGCCGCTGGCCGTCATGGGAAATTCATCGACAAACTTGATGTAGGTGGGAATCTTGTAGTTGGCGATCCGGCCACGGCAGAAATCCTTGATCTCCTCTTCGGTGCAGGTGACGGCCTCCTTGACCTTGACAGCCGCCATGACCTGCTCACCGTACTTGCGATCCGGCACCCCATAGACCTGGACATCCAGGATCTTGGGATGGGTGTAGAGGAATTCCTCGATCTCGCGGGGGTAGATATTCTCCCCGCCACGGATGATCATGTTCTTGATGCGCCCGGTGATCTTGCAATAACCGTTTTCATCCATCACAGCAAGATCCCCAGTATGCAGCCAATTGTCGGAATCGATAGCGCGCGCGGTCTCCTCCGGCATCTTGTAATAGCCTTTCATCACCAGATACCCGCGAGTACAGAGTTCTCCCTGCTTGCCCTGAGGAAGGGTTTCCCCGGTCTCGATATCGACGATTTTCACCTCGACATTCGGCAGTGCCCGCCCCACCGTGGCGACGCGCAGCTCGATGGGATCATCGGTGCGGGTCTGGGTGATAACCGGGGAGGATTCTGTCTGGCCATAAGCGATGGTGATCTGGTCGGCGTGCATATCCCGAATGACCCGCTTCATCACTTCAGTGGGGCAGGGAGAACCGGCCATAATCCCCGAGCGAAGGCTCGTAAGGTCGTAGGTATGAAATTTGGGATGCTCGAGTTCGGCAATGAACATGGTCGGCACTCCATGCACCGCTGTGCATTTTTCCGCCTCGATCGCCTTGAGCACGGCTTCCGGCTGGAACGTCTCCACCGGCACCATGGTGGAGCCATGCGTCACGCAGGCCATGACGGCAAGCACGCAGCCGAAACAGTGGAAAAAGGGGACCGGAATGCACAGCCGGTCTTTCTCGGTGAACTTCATGCACTCGCCAATATTAAAACCGTTATTGACGATATTATGACTGGTGAGCATAACCCCCTTGGGAAATCCCGTCGTTCCCGAGGTGTACTGCATGTTGATGACCTCGTGTTCGTCGAGGGTTTCTTTAATGGCACGAATATCCTCATCACGAACATTTTCAGCCAGTTTCTCCAGTTCACGATAGTTCAGCATGCCGTCCGGGGTATCTTCCCCGATAAACACGACATTCTTCAGGAACGGGAGTTTGTCGGTTTTCAGGCTGCCGGCGGCAGAGCCCTTGAGCTCGGGAACGACATCGTAAACCGTCTGTACATAATCGGTATCCTTGAATCCCTTAACCATAAAAAGGGTCGTGGAGTCCGATTGATTCAATACGTACTCGAGTTCGGCAGACTTGTAGCTGGTGTTGACCGTGACCAGAACGGCACCGATTTTAGCTGTGGCAAACTGAAGCACCACCCATTCCGGTACATTGGTGGCCCAGATGGAGACATGATCTCCCTTGCGAATCCCCAGGGCATACAGCCCTTTGGCAATCCTGTCACAAAGCGCATCGAATTCCTTGTAGGAATAACGCAACCCACGATCCGGATAAACGAGGGCATCATTGTCAGGGAAGCGTTTGGCAATATCCTCAAGCAGCCCGCCAACGGTGAAATGCAACGCATCAGCCATGGATCCTCCACTTTGTTCGGTCAAAATTTCTATTTGACTTCGTCAAACATCCGTTTGGCACGGATAACTATATGATTTTAAAACGCTTTTTTAAATACCACAGGGGATTGAGAGTGTCAATTCAAAAAACCGGGG
Source organism: Desulfuromonadaceae bacterium (assembly GCA_003250235.1). Lineage (GTDB taxonomy): Bacteria > Desulfobacterota > Desulfuromonadia > Desulfuromonadales > SZUA-540 > SZUA-540. The sequence goes on along the minus strand of QKGY01000152.1, from coordinate 21,269 downwards.
GATGAAACGAAGACCTGGGTTGAGGGATTTCCGCCAGGCAATTGGCTTTTCTTTCTCAATATATGGATTTGTCGATGTTTTCAAATTTTGGGCATCGTTCCGGCTGCTGATATTTTTCTAGGCAAAGTGCTAATTCAACCCTGACCATCAATCATTTAGCGTGCAATTTTTCCGTTTTCCACAATGCTATCCACAGCACTTTGTGTATACTTTCGATCCCGGCCAAAAGATAAATATTTTTTAATTCAAGCTATTGCAACTTTTCCGCACGGATTATTTCAGGCGTGACCATCCCCCCGGACATGATAATTTTCATGGCTTCTTCCACACCGAAAGCGGCCGGATAAACACGAGTTTCATCGAGAATCAGCACGTATCCGGAGGTCGGGTTGGGAGATGTCGGGATAAACACCGTGTAATAATGTTTTCCGGACACCGCCCGCACGCTGTTGGTGATGAACGCGATGGAGAAACTCCCCTCCATGGGGAACTCGACATAGACCGCCCGCCGGAAGGACTCCCTGCCGCTCTTGGAAAAAACGTTGATGATCTGCTTTGAAGAGCTGTAGATCGATTTAACCAGAGGGATGCGGGAAACCAGATAGTCGCCATAATTGACCAGACGGTTGCCCAGAACGTTGGTTCCGATAATTCCGGCGATATAGATAACCAGTATGCCGGCAACCATCCCCAAGCCGGGAAGATAACGCCCCTGGCCGAAAAAAAATTCGGACGTTTTCTTGATGTAGGGCGCGAGCACGCCATCGGCAAGGTTAAATAGAAAACGAAGAATAAACAGGGTGATTCCGATCGGGATCACCACGAGAAGGCCGGCCACGATCTTGTTCTTGAAATGGCTCACAAATCTCAGCCCTATCCCTTTTTTCACGACATCTGCATTGGTTTCTGCCATCCCGCGCTCCCCTTGGTAAATCCAATTCGCCTCATCATGAGATCGAATAATTTTTCCGGAGAATAGCACGACGACAGAAAATGTAAAAGATCTGCACCCAGGGAGTTAGTGGAATGCTGGGCTTCAACGAAAGCGGGCGGAGCCCTCTTGCTCCGCCCGCTTTCATTTTTCTATTTAGATCTGTTTACCGGTCAGTTTTTCCTGGATACCGAAAGGATCTTCCACGACCTGATCGGGGCGGAAGGGAACTTTCGACTTGCCGCGTTCGTTCAGATACTTGGGCAGTTCGAGATCGATCTGGGCAGGGACATCAACGCCTGCCTGGGCCAGGGCCTGACGCAACAGACCTTCGGCCTTGCCGGCGAACGCCACGGCATCACTGAGAACGCGGGCGGCCTCGGGGGGATTGTGGAAGCCCATGGAGTTTTCAGCACCGATGAAGAGGTTGCGGAAGAAGGCGTCGAAATAGAAGTCCTTGGCCTTGTCATAGAGGGTCTGGTCGATCTTCTTGCCCTCTTCCTGCGCTTTGTGGGTCATTTCAAAGAGCTTGGCAACGGTCGCTGTGGCATAACCGGCACGGATCTGCATGGAAACGGTTCGGTCCTGGATGTCATAGACCCGCTGACGCAGCCAGTCGGGGCTCTCGGCATGGCACTGCTGACAGGCCTTGAGGTCCGCCTTGAGGGGGCTGGTCACGCGATGGTCGGACACCTTGGCGGAACCGACCTTGGTGTAAGGCATGTGGCAGTCGGCACAGGAAGCACCGGCCATCCAGTGAACGCTGTCATTGGAGAAAAGTTCGAATTCCGGGTGACGGATAAAGGGGAGTTTGAAGCCGGTGACGGACTGCTTCCACTCCGCGATCGTCGGATCCTTGCGGAACTGGGCGATGATGTTCTCGATGGTGATCTTGCCCATCTTGCTGTCCTGCCAGGGAAAATAGATGCCGACGGATTTTTTGTTTTCATCCTTGACGATGTTATAGGTTACGTGACATTGGGCGCAGACCAGGGTGCGCATCTGCTGGTTGGTGAGTTTCCCTTCGTCGGTGCCCAGAGCCTTCAGGCCTTTTCCCAGAGTGAATTCGCGTGAAAGCCGCAGGGACATGTCTTTGGGGTCGTGACAGTCGATGCACGTAACCCCCAGTTCCCGGTTTTGCTCCGGAATTTTATTCAGGACATCCATATAGGAGTCCTTGAAATACGACGTTCCCATTTCTTTCACCAGCCTGGGGGCATAAGGTGTCTTGCAGGTCAGGCAGACGCCGCCGGCGCCGATACGCGAGGCATCTATTTCCAACTGATCCTTGATCATGTAAGCATGGCCCCTGGGTTCGTTATAGGCGACCCCAAATCCCCAACCGTTGAACAGCAGGGCCAGATAGGGATACTCGGAAAGCTTGTCCCAGGTCACATTGTCGGAATCAAAGCCCCGACGGTATTTGCTTTTCCCTGCCGGTGTCGGTTCCGCGGTTTTTTTCCACAGATCGTATTCCACCGGATACGCTTTCCCCCAGACGGCCGGATCGATCTCGCCTTCCGGAATCTGCACGGGACGGACCACTTCCGTCTTCTCTGGCTGGCAGCCCGCAAGGAGCAGGATCGATACAGCCATCGCCAGCAGCATGCCGGCAACACGCGTGAATTCATTTTTCATAACGCCTCCTGATGTCTCTGTTTATAGGTGAGAGGGACAAACGCTCTATTACGTTTCAAATCACAAGGTATCAATGGTCCCGCTGCGCCGGTGTTGAACGCCTCGGTGACACCCCCAGCAATCCCGGTCCGTGGTTATCATCGACACTGTCGTTTCGTGGCAGCGAATACAGTTTGCCTGCAGAACTTCCCGACCATGATCGGTTAGAACGATGCGGTCCGTAACCTTCCCGCTGTAAAACATCCAGGCATCCTTGAATCCGTCAATGGATTTCCAGATGTAATGCACGGCCTTATTGTGATTGGGCAGGTGACAATCCACACATTTGATGTTTCGGTGAGCACCGGTGTGCGCCCAGGCCTGAAACTCGGCCTCCATAACATGACAACCGGCACAGAAATTCGGCTGACTGCTTCGCGCCAGAAGCTGAGGCGGACCAAACATGGCAAAAGCGCCCCCCAGAACCACCACCGTTAACACAATCCACACAGAACTCTTCTTCATCGCCATTCCCGTCCACCTCCTCCCGGATTTCCGTTTCATCAACGCCAACGCTCCGTCGGACACTACCAAAACCCTTTACCAGGAATGTGCCAAAACACAACCGATATTCATAACCCCTTGAAAAACAAAAAGGAACACCAATCAAGGTATTCCTTTCGACATGAAATCAATCTCACGTTGTTACAGAATGGTAACGTTAAGCCCCATTCATGTTACCAGGTCGTTACGCACCATCCACCCCATAACGCTGCATCTTTTCCCAGAGGTTTTTGCGGGAAATACCCATCGCTTCGGCTGTCTTGCCTTTCTGTCCCTCATTGTTCTCCAGCATGCGCACGATAAATTCCCTTTCAAAATGGCCCAGGGCATCTTTCAAGGGGATATCCGTGCGGAAAAAATCGGGGCAGTTCCCCAGTCGTTTATCACACATATCCGGCGGCAGATCCTCCGGTCTCAAAACGCCCGTCCGGGTCAGGGCCACCGCCCTCTCCAAGGCATGTTTCAGTTGTCGGACATTGCCGGGATAGGGATGACGGGTAAGGAGCGCGCGCAGGTCCGGGGACAGGGTGGGAACCGGCTTATTCATCTGCTGGGCATGGTGCTGGACAAAAAACTCCGCCAAGGGAAGAATATCCTCGGGTCGCTCCCTCAGCGGGGGCACGTCAATCGTAATGACATTGAGACGGTAATAAAGATCCTCCCGAAACGTTCCCGCCTCGACCGCCCGGGCAAGGTCGCGATTGGTGGCGGCCACGATACGCACATTCACCATCACTTCCTTGCTGCTTCCCAGAGGCTGAATGGCTCGGGACTGAATGGCCCTAAGAAGTTTGGCCTGCGACGCCATTGGCAGCTCGCCGATCTCGTCGAGAAACAGGACCCCGCCATCCGCCTGCACGAATTTCCCTCGCTGAGGCTCCACAGCACCGGTAAAGGCTCCGCGTTGATGACCGAACAGTTCCGATTCGACGAGATTTTCAGGAAGTGCAGCACAATTGACACGCACCAGCGCGCGCTGCCGCCTCGGGCTCAAGCTGTGAATCATCTCCACGACGCGCTCTTTTCCGGTGCCACTCTCGCCGGTCACCAGTACCGTCGAATCGATGGAGGCTACGGCTTGGACCGTTTCCAGGACCTGCTTAATCCCCTTGCTCTGAACCACGAGAGGTCCCTCGGGGCCGCTATCCGTCAAGGAATGTTTCAATTGGAGATTTTCCTCGGTCAGGAGTTTCGTTTCGGTAATGTCCCGGCTGATGAGCAGGGTTCCCACATAATTCCCAGCGTGATCGAGGATGGCCGAATAGGAGTTGTCGAAGAAACGTTCTTTGACCTGTATGATGCGGTGAATCACGGAAAAACGTCTCTCCTTGAGATCGTCGATCAGACTGCGGATGCGAGGGTGCATGGCTGCGGGGTGAATGGAGAAAATAGGCTTTCCCAGGATGCGGTCCGCTCTGACACCGCGGATCCTCTCCGCCGCAGGATTGCATATCCGAATCATGTCTTCGGCATCCAGAAAAATGACCCCCTCGGACATGTGAGAGACGATATTCTCAAAAATCGCCGGAGAAAACGCTTCTGCCATGGAAGACCTCCGCCCCAGATGTTTCCAATTGGTAACACATTACCATGGCTGTCAGATTTAATCTAGAGATGGGGGAGAAACAAAAAGCCCGGCCTAAGGCCGGGCTTCAGGGATTTAACCTCACCACGCGGGATGCAGGCATTGCGCCTTGATATATTCCCGGATGGCCCCGATATCTTCCACCGGAAGGTCGAGGAACTGAACCCCCATCCCGGTGGGCAACTTAGGATTGATCGGCTCTCCTGAATCGTTGATCCAGGCTACCCTGCCCTTGCAGCAGATGCTGCGTTCAGGATCGGGCAACGAAAAATCGAGCATGAGCATGGCATCTATATCCAGTACATCGTCACTCTCGATAAAGAGCCCGCCGGTACTGAGATTTACCGCGTAATTCGTCAGCAACCGGTTCAGATCGGGGCCGAAATGAATATGGATCCGGGCTTTCACACGCGGTTGCATCCGTTCAATGATCCCCAGATGTTTTCGCGCCGTTGCCAGGAAATGATGCCGGTTGATCGGTTTCAGAACGATATCGTCGCATCCGGCGGCCCGACATTGGGCCAGCTCGTCTTCACGGCCCCCCTGTGTAACCATGACCACGGGTATCGTGCGCGTTTCGGGATGTTCCTTAATTTTTCGACACGCATCATCCCCATTAAGCTCCGGCATGAAAAGATCCATGAATACCAGGTCGGGCTTATGCGCCAAGGTCATCTCGAAAGCCTGCTTGCCGGTACGAGCCACCAGCAGATCGAATCCCTCACGACGGAAAAAGGTTCTCTCCAATTCCAAGAACAGTTCCACATCGTCGACAAGGAGTACCTTTTTATTCACCCGTCTGCATCCTTTCCCATTGAAAGGGAGGACTACTTCAACCGGCCATCAACGCCAAACTGTTCGACGCGAGCCACGGGAACACCATCCTTCACATCGATATGAACACGCAGGGTCAGTTCCGTCACCTGGCCTCCCAGCCTCACCGTCACGGGCAACATCACCCGCCCGCCTCCGGCCTGAGCGCGCCCGAGACCTATAATGGAAAGAGCCGGGGGAGGAGGAGGCGCTTCGGCTTCGAGAGCCGGTTCAACACGCGCGGCCTCGCTTACGGGAGGTGTCGTCTGGGCAGGTGGTGTGGAAATCCTGTCGGCATCTTTGCGGGATGCTCTGTAGGACGCGCCGAGATCCTTCTCGGAGGAATCCTCCTCCTGAGGTCTATGGACGCTGCGAAGCCGATGCAGAACCATCTTGGAGATGGTCGTCATGGTCTGCAGAACCCCTTTGCCCTCTATGGCGCTTGCAGTAAACATGGGGACCTTGTCCTTATTGAGCAGCCGCTCCATGTCCTCCATGCTGTAGACATTAGGGAGATCTCTTTTGTTGCACTGGATGACGTAGGGAATGTCTTCCAGCCGGCGGCCATATTCGGCAATATTGTCTCGGAGGTTCTGAAGGCTTTCCAGATTCGCCTCCATCATGTCGCGTTGAGAATCGGCGACAAAAACAAGGCCATCCACCCCTTTCAGAACCATTTTGCGGGTGCCGTTGTAAAAGACCTGCCCCGGCACGGTGTACAAATGGAAACGGGTTTTCAGCCCCTTGATTTCCCCCAGCTCAACAGGCAGAAAATCGAAGAATAGGGTTCTGTCCTTTTGAGTGGCAAGGCTAAGAAGCTTTCCGCGATTCTCCGGTTTGAGCTTTTCGTAGACATGCTTGATATTGGTCGTCTTGCCGCAAAGCGCCGGGCCGTAATACACGATTTTGGCGTTTATTTCCTTTTTGGCGTGGTTGAAAAGAGCCATGGAATCTTCCTATTTACTTTTTCTCTTTGGCGATAAGCATGCGCCGGGCGTTGTTGACAATGACCTGAGAAACCCCTCGGCTCTTGGCCAGAGTTTTAATATCCTTTTCCGTGAGCACATTCATGTAACGCAATGCCGTGGGCAGGGGGGTTCGAGGATGATCAATAAGGGCCTTTTTGATCTCGTAGTTTTTAACCCATTCCCTGTTCAGGGTGATCAACCGGATGAGTTCATCACTGGAACTTTTGTTTTTGGCGATCGCAAGGACTTCTCCATCAGTGATACGGGGATTTTTCATGACGGCTGAAGAGACGAGCTTGTTGGCATCCTTGATGAAAATCCCCCGCCATTCTTTATCGCCGGTCAAGGCCATCTTGATCTTATCGGACACCCCCATCTCCAAGGCCTTCTGATATTTGGAAAGAGCCTCATCATCCTCGGGCTCTTCACCGGATTCACCGGGTGAAGCTTCGACATTGTCGTTGCCATCCTCGGGAAAGGAGTCGGTCTGTTCATGCGCCAAAACATCAAGGCGGGAGTTTATTTTAAAACCCGCCTGGGGGTTTTTTCTGATCAGCTCGCATAACTCGGGATTTCCCGCAAGCAGGGCTTCGTGCCGCATCAGCAGATCAAGGACATCCGCCCCCCCCTCCCCGGCCAGTACCGTCAGAACCGAAGAGGGCAGATCCTCATTAGCCAGCAACGCGGCCGCAACTTCTTTCGTACCAAGGTGACAGCGCGCCACCATTTCCAGGAACTGCGGAGGGCGCTCGGGAACATCCAGGATCGCCACGATGCGCTCTGGGGCCATCGATTTCACTGTGCCGATGGCGGTCTTTTTGATTTCCGGATCCGGGCTATGGGCAAGAAAAAAGAGGACATCTCCCGTATCACGCGGGTTCAAGTCCAGAGTTCCCCGGGCCGCTTGCATCTGCGCATCCCGGGGAACTCCCTTGCCAAGCAGTCGCGCGGCCTCAGGGGAAACCTTGAGCCGGACCGTGTTCTTTTCTGTACTCATCGAACGAAATTAAGCCTCTAGAGAGTCATGCCTATTTTTTTATGCGGGTGACCATGGTATCGAGTCCCGCTTTCTTTGCCGCGGAGGCCGCTTTCTGCGCTTCGGCCTTGTCGGCAAACTCTCCAAAGCTCAGCAGCATCATCTGGACGTCTACAGGGCTTCTTTCCTCATCCACATGCAGCCCTTTTTGTTGCAGCGACTCGGAAAAACGGGCGGCAAGACGGGGGTTCTGGAACGAAGCGACGTAAATCACCATGAGCTCGCCTTTCTGTACCGCGAAGGCATCCGGCGCAACGGGCAGAACCTCCTGCAATTTCTCCCGACCCTCAGGAGGGAAGAAGGCGCCCAGGCGCAAACGGATCATTTCCACCTGTCTCTGTACGGCCTTGACCTTTGGTTCATAACCCAGCTTCTCGACCATCTTCCGGGCCTGCTCCAGGGTATTGTTGTGCGTAAAAGCTCCCGCCTGAACGGTATAGAGAATCCCCGACGAGGGCGTCGATGTCTTGGCGGCCTCAACGGGTGGTGCCTCTGCTACAGGGGCCGGTACGGAAGCCGGTGCAACCGCGGGTGCTGGTGCAGGTACAGGTTTTGGCTCTGCCTTGGCAGCCTCAATGGGAGCCGGCTTTTCTTCCGCTTTCTTGGCAACGGCGGGGGCCGTTTCGGCAGGCTTGGCAGCAGCCGTCTTGGACTCTTCGGAAGGAGCTGCAACAGCCTGTTTCTCAGCGGATTCCGTTTTCGGCTCAGCAACCGGGGCCACCGGCTGGGCGTTTTCCGCGGCGGCCGGTTCAGGAGCCTTTTTAGCCTCCGGAGGGGCGGGACGCGGAGGAATGGCTATGGGCTGTTTCTTGGCCACCTTGGGGGGAGCAGGGGGCGGCGACGGCTCGGGCAGCATAAAGAAATAATAATAGGCCCCAGCTCCTACGACGACCAGGAGCAACAGAAGCAGCAACAGGGTGCTGGAACTCTTTTTCTTTTTCCCGGGCTTTTTCCCTTCGTCTTCGGGAAGGGGTTCATCAAAATTGAAACCGCCTTCATCTCCGTGAGAGTCGAAACCGCTGGATTCCTCATCAAAATCAAATCCGTTGTTATCAGCCATGATAACGCTCTTCTCCTTTTATGTAGTAATAAGCTTTTAATCCGACTTCTTAACTTCAGCGAGAATTTTTGCCGTCAGATGCGGGGGCACCTCTTCATAATGGGAAAATTCCATGGTGAACAGTCCCCGGTCCGATGTCATGGACCTAAGTTCTGGCGCGTATTTGAGGACTTCTGCCATAGGTACCTGAACGGAAATGACCTGGCTGTTGGCCTTGGGCTCGACGCCGAGGACTTTCCCCCGCCGCGAATTCATATCGCCGATAATATCGCCGATGCAATCGTCCGGAACGGTAATTTCCATTTGCATGATCGGCTCGAGCAATACCGGATTCGACTGTTCCATCCCCTTCTTGAAACCCATCGACCCGGCAATTTTGAAGGCCATCTCCGACGAATCGACGGAATGGTGCGAACCGTCGAACAAGGTCACCCGAACGTCCACGACGGGAAAACCGCCCATGGTCCCCTGCAGCATGGCCTCCTGAGCCCCTTTTTCAACCGCGGGGATGTACTGTCTCGGGACCACGCCACCGACAACCTTGTCGACAAATTCGAAACCGCCGCCCCGCGGCAAGGGTTCGATTTCAAGCCAGACGTCCGCATACTGGCCTCGGCCGCCGGACTGTTTTTTATACTTGCTCTGCAGCTTGGCTTTGCCCTTGATCGTCTCATGGTAGGGAACCTTGGGTTGTTTGAGGTCCACCTCCACACCATACTTGCGCTTCATCTTCTCGACAGTGACTTCCAAATGCACCTGTCCCATACCCTCGAGGATCATCTCACGGGTTTCTTCCTCGCGGTGCAGGCGCAGGGTCGGGTCCTCTTCCATCAGGCGCTGAAGCGCGTTATGTATTTTGTCTTCATCGTTTTTACTGCGCGCCTCGATGGCAAAAGAGATCACCGGATTGAGCGGCAGCGGGCTCTCGTAAAGGATCGGCCTCGCACCGTCACAGAGGGTATCCCCGGTCACGGTAGCCTTGAGTTTGGGGACGGCGACGATATCGCCGGCCACCGCCATGTCAATCGGCTTCTGCTTTTTGCCTTCAAGTTCGAAGATCTGCCCGATACGTTCGACGGCCTCCCGGTTGGGGTTATAGATGTTCGAGTCCGACTTCAAGGTCCCGGAATAAACGCGGAAAAGGGTCAACTTGCCGGTAAAGGGGTCACTGATGGTTTTGAATACCATCGCGGAAAAAGGCTCCTCCTCGGAAGGGGAACGTTCCTCCAACTCCTCGGTCTTGGGATTCTTGCCGATCTGAATCCCTTTATCCAAAGGAGAAGGCAGACAGGCGACGATATAGTCCAGCAGTTGCCTGACGCCAATATTGGCCAGAGCGCTGCCGCAGAAAACCGGGGTGAAGACACCGGTGAGGGTTCCTTCCCGCAGCCCGAGCAGGATGTCCTCGGTCGTCAGCTCTTCCCCTTCCAGGTATTTCTCCATCAGGGAGTCATCGGCATCCGCAACGGCTTCGAGGAGCAAAGAGCGAAGTCGTGTGGCTTCCTCCATGTATTCAGCCGGGATTTCCGTCTCCTGATAAGTACCCTTCTGATCAAAGCTGTAGAGTCTGGCCTTCATATGCACCAGATCAATGGTCCCTTTAAAATCCTCGGCGACTCCGATGGGCATCGTCACAACAACGGCCCGTGCGGAAAGACTCTTTTCCATATCGTCGACGGCCCGCAAGAAATCCGCCCGTTCACGATCCAGCTTGTTGACAAAGGCGATGCGGGGAATCTCGAATTCATTCGCCCATTCCCATATTTTTTCGGTTTGTGCCTTGACCCCGGAAATCGCGGAAACGATCAGCACCGCACCGCCCAGAATACGCATACAGTTGCGGGTATCATGCAGAAAGTTGGCATACCCCGGCGTATCGACAATATGAAGGCTATGTCCGTTCCATTCGCAGTGATGAAGGCTGGAGCCGATCGTGATGTGCCTTTTGATTTCCTCCGGTTCAAAATCCATATTCGAGGTACCATCGTCTACCCGTCCCAGACGATCGGTCATCCCCGTATCAAAAAGAATCGCTTCGGTCAGGGAGGTTTTTCCCGCACCTCCGTGTGCAACAATGCCCAAATTTCTCAGCTTAGCCGTATCGTACTTTCCCATAGCCGCTCCTTTCATTCCAACATTGCAGGTTGATGGTTTAAAGGATTCTTGCAGGAAAACAACGAGCATGGCGGCAGCACGGCCCACGGGGACACCTGAAAACCGCCCGTTTTCGGGGGAGCGCATTCTGACAAGAGATCATCAGGAATACGGGATTCCTCCTTCAGCTGAACATAACACGATCACTGGCAAACCAATGACACCATTGTAACACGATGAATCAGGGCGTCAAAAATCACCCTTTGTTCCGTTCGTAAATGATTCTAAGACCTTCCAGAGTCAGGAAGGGGTCAACTTCATCCACCGTCTGCGAGGCCGAGGCTATCTGTTCAGCCAGTCCTCCCGTGGCAATGACAACCGGTTCCTCGCGTGATTCCTGCTTCATGCGGCGAACGATCCCATCGACAAGCCCGACATACCCGTAAAAAATACCGGACTGCATGCTGTTCACCGTGTTCTTGGCGATGACCTGCGGAGGTTTGAGAAACTCGACCCGCGGCAGCTTGCTGGCCCGTTCGAAAAGAGCCTCCGCCGATATCCCCAGCCCCGGAGCGATCGCCCCGCCCTGATATTCTCCTTTGGCGGAAATAAAGTCGAAGGTGGTTGCCGTACCGAAATCGACGATGATCAGACAGCAGCGTTTTTTCTCGTAGGCGGCCACGGCGTTGACAATCCTGTCGGCACCGACCTCCCTCGGATTTTCATACTGGATAGGCATTCCCGTTTTGATGCCGGGTCCGACAATATAAGGCTTGAGCTTGAAATAATCGCGACAGAGACCCTCGAGGGTATTGAGCATCGGGGGGACAACACAGGAGATGATGACATCCTTGATATCGGTGAAATGAATATCGGAGAGCCGGAACAGCTCGTGGATGATCATGGCATATTCGTCGACAGTCCGGAATTTGTCCGTCGTCACACGCCAGTTTCTAACCAGCTTTTCGCCCCGGTACATTCCCAGGACGGTATTGGAATTGCCAACATCAATGACCAGCAACATATAAGGGGTGACTCCGCGTCAAAAAGGGCCCGCAAGCCCTGACAATGAATTACACAGGCCGGACATCTCCGGCAAGCACTCTTTCAACGACACCATTATCAAGCGTCAGAAGCAGGGCGCCATCCGTATCCAGACCGGAGACAACCCCCTGGAACCGCCTCCCCTGCGTATCGACATCCACCCGTTTTCCATCCCAGCTGAACAGGGATTTCCAGGCCGAGGCGATGGGCAAAAATCCCTGTTCGAGGTAGAGATGGTAGAGTCGGTCCAGCTCGCGATAGAGCGTACGGGCAAAAGTCAGGCGCGATACGGTCTTCCCAGCTTCCAAGGCAACGGACGTTGCCGGGTAGCGAAGATCATCGGGAAACTGGTCGGCCGTCATGTTGAGATTGACGCCGATCCCCATGATCAGATAATGGATGCCTTCCATCTCGGCATCGATCTCATTGAGAAGACCCGCCACTTTCTTGCCGTCGATCAATACATCGTTGGGCCACTTGACCTGGGGGCGGATTCCTCCGACCTCCTGAATGGCGTTGGCGACAGCAACGGAAGACAAAAAGGTCAGTTGCGTGGCCCAACGGGGAAGAATCGAGGGGCGCAGCAAAATGGTGGTATACAGGTTAACGCCCGCGGGAGAGGACCATTTGCGTCCGAGACGCCCTTTGCCCGCAGTCTGACGCTCGGCGATAATGACGAGGCCCTCTGCAGCCCCCGACTTGCCGTATTCGTGCGCGCGAAGGTTGGTGGAGTCTGTTTCCTCCAGGTAGATGACCTCCCTGCCAATACAGCGCGTACCCAGATCTGCCTGAATTTCAGCAGGAATCAGGGTATCAGGGGAAACCCTCAGGCGGTACCCTCGAGAGGGGGCCGCCTCGATTTCGTAACCAAGGTCACGCAACGCGCGGATCTGCTTCCACACGGCAGTCCGGGAGACATTCAGCCCCTGGCTTATTTCCTCGCCCGAGACAAACTCCCCCGCCCGCTGTCTAAAAATTCGCAGAATAGCCTCGCGGGCTCTTTGTGTACTCATGGATGACAGTCCGTCGGCTACTGGAAAAGCATGGAAATATCCATGGCTTTGCTGGAGTGAGTCAGCGCTCCCACGGAAATGAGATCGACACCTGACTCGGCGATATCGCGAACCGTATCAAGATTGACGCCACCGGACGCTTCCGACAAAGCCCGTCCCCCGATCAGGGCCACGGCTTCGCGCAGCTGTTCAAGGGTCATGTTGTCCAGAAGGATGATGTCGGCGCCGGCCTCCAGGGCCTCTGCGACCTCACGCATATCGCGGGTTTCCACTTCAATCTTCAGGGTATGCGGGACTCTTTCGCGAGCTTTTCGAATGGCCGTCGTAATCCCGCCGGCCGCCGCCACGTGGTTCTCCTTGATCAGCACCCCATCATAGAGAGAGGTCCGGTGGTTGCGGCCTCCGCCCATACGTACCGAGTACTTGTCGAGCACTCTCAAACCCGGAGTGGTTTTTCGGGTATCGACAATCGTGGCCCTGGTCCCCTGCACCAGCGCCACAAACCGAGCGGTCATCGTCGCAACCCCGCTCATGCGCTGCAGCAGGTTCAGGGCGACACGCTCGCCCTGAAGCAAGATGGAAGCCGAACCACGTATCCAGGCAAGAACCTCACCGCGACGGACCGCCTGACCATCCTGCTTCAGCTTTTCAAAGGAGATACTCGGGTCAAGAAGCGTGAACACCCGACCGGCGACATCGATGCCGCTGAGGACAAAATCCTCCTTGGCCACCAGTTCTGCCCTCGCCTGCACCTCGGCGTCCACGGTCGCCAGGGTGGTCACATCCCCCAGGCCGATGTCTTCCTGCAATGCATTTCGTATAATATGATCAATTTCAAACATAGCTTCTCCTGCGTAACATATTGAAAACCCATTTTTTATAACATAGTTATCCAAGGCCTCGCAACTGAAAAGCCCGACGTGAAATACAGGAATTTACCTTTACATCTTTAGATGTTATCCTCGGAGCTCCAACGTCTGGAAAGGGTCTCGATGCGGCGAGCATCGAGACACAAAAGGGCCGGCGCCAACCGTACTCCGGCCGTATCCCGTCAGCAACAAACCGTGAAAAGGACCTGTCATCGTGAAATCACCTGTCTTCGTCATTCTGGCATGCATCTTTCCATTGTTGTTTTCCGGCTGTGTCAGCAAAGCAACCTATCAGCGCAAAGCCGACCAGGCGGATGTCCTCGCATCAAGCATTGAAGGGCTTGAAACGGACTATCAGTCCCTTCTGCGGGTAAACGGGGATCTTGTCACCTACAACGATGAACTGGACAAAAAACTTGAAGAGTCTCGGCAACAGAATGCCGCCCTGCAGGATGATCTCGTAAGGGCCCGTGCCGACCTGGATCGCATGGACTCCATCTTGTCTGCGCGAAACGCGGAAGCCGGCGCCGCCATGACCCAGATGCGTCAGGACATCGATCGTCTTGAAACCGCCAACCGGGAGCTGACCCAGGAACTGGAACAGGAAAAAATTGCCCGGGAAGCCCGTCTGGCTCAGCTGAAAAGCACCTACGACAAACTGGTCGACAACATGGAAGAGGAGATATCCCGCGGGGAGATCACCATCTCCGAACTGCAGGGAAAACTGACGGTCAACATGGTGGAGCGCATCCTTTTCGATTCGGGAAAGGCGGACATCAAAAAAAATGGGCTCGCGGTGCTCAAAAGGGTCGGCGATGTCCTGAAAGAGGCCAGCGACAAAGACATCCGTGTCGAGGGACATACAGACAACGTCCCCATCAGCTCCCGCCTGAAAGACGTCTTCCCCAGCAACTGGGAGCTTTCTACGGCCAGGGCCACCAATGTCGTCCGCTTTCTCCAGAAAGACGTGGGGATTTCAGGCAGCGCTCTGGCAGCCTGCGGATACGGAGAATTCCGTCCCGTTGCCGACAACGCAACGGCCGAAGGCCGGGCGCAGAATCGCCGTATCCAGATTGTCCTGGTTCCCAAAGAAGGCCAACTGCCTCAGTAACAAAGCATCCGCCCCTGCAACGAACAAAGCCCCCGTCTTCCGAGAAGACGGGGGCTTTGCCATTTCCGATCGTCATCTGGCAGTCTAATCAGCGCAACGCTCTGGCCAGCACCAGAAACGTCCCACCGACAGAAAGGCTGGCGAGAATATTGCCGATGTTACCGACCCACATCGACACCATATAGCGGACGGTATACTGCTCAGCCAGAAGGTCCAGGTGGTAAACCTCCAGGTACAGGGCCGAACCTTTCCAGAGGAAAAAGAAGAAAAACACGAGCAGAAAGCCTATGAACCCTCGGCTGATAGGGCTTCCGGCCACCTGAACATGAATCTTGCGGATCATATCCACGTTAATCAGGGAGAGAAACACCCAGTTGCTGTATCCGACAATGCGGATAATTTTCAGAGTTTCCCGGTCAGGGACCGGATTGATCAGGATAAAGACGACAGACGCCAGAATCACGGCCAAAACCCCCAGATAGACATAGCGCCGTCTGCCGTTCATCTCAAATGTTCGCGAAAAAACGTAATACTCCTGAAACCCATGGGTCATGACCAGGATAGCCAGGGTACTGACAATGTACCCCATGGCCTCGACCTGAGGGATATCCAATCGGGGAAAAAAGGGGGCCGCCTGAGGAATGACCTCGCTGAGCAGGACCAGGAAAAACCCGACGGCAATACTGGTCCATACACGTCCGCTTCCGAAGCTGAAATAGAAGGACATAAGACCCGCGACGGCCCAGAGAAGGACCTGGGCCACGCCCCAGTCAAAAGACAGAGTCTGCCATAGCATAACAATCACCTCATCACATATTCATTTATAAAACAATCAGCCCGAAGAGTCGCTCTCCACCGGGCCGTTTCAGAACGTTAACGCCCGTTGAGCGTCGCCTGAATACCCTTGCGCATCTCGCCCAGCATGACATCGACCTTTTTGGGCCCGGCAACGAGCTTGGCGGCCTTGGTCAGATTGGCGAAAAAGGCCTGCAACGACGTTTCGGAGCCAAGAACCAGATCGTCAAATTCTTTTTCCACCAGATAGATCCCGATATTGCCAATGTGCTGCTCGGCAACCCCCTGCAGATAAATGAGGAGGCTCTTGCGCCGTTCGCTGCTGGTGCCGGGGACGGCACGACCGCTCTCGCTTTTTTTCTGATGCCGTGCGGCCTCGGCCTGCACCAGTTGCCAGATCGCCGTCAGTTGTCCGGCATCCATCAGGTCCTGCAGAGAGGATTCGTCCGCCACGTTGGTGGTCAGCACGTCCACCTTGGCCCCGGGGAGTTTGGCTACGGACATGGAGGTATCCGCCGTTGTTTCCAGATCCTTGGAACCATCATGAAAAAATCCCAGGGGCTTGCCTTCGCGGTAAAAAATAAGGGCGACGCGATCATCGGTGTAAATGCGCAGACATCCGGTAATGGCGTCTTCCTTCAGACTGCCCAGCAGTACCCGGATATCCATCAGCTTGAGAGCCTGGCCGCGGTAGAGAACATCGCCGTGCAGCAGAGCATGGATCCCCATGGCCAGTTCCGTGGACAGGCGGTAGATGTCCAGACTGGTATTGCCGGCGACCGAATGGCTGAAAATCCGCCCGATGGCCTCATATCCCGTAAGATGCACCCCGTCTGCGGAGAAAAGCGCGCTGATCATTTTCCCCTGGTGGAAGATCAGAATCCCCGTCCCCTGTCGGGTCTCAAAACGCAGGTATCCGGTAAAATGACCGGTATGCAGCTTTCCCAGAGCGTCGGGCAGATTGACTTTGGCGGGATTGAGTTTTTCCTTGACCGGGTTTCCTCTCGGAAGAAGTATCATGAAATTCCCTCGGTTATACGAAACAGATCGGTTTCTGATTAATGGATTCTTTCCCGCTTGTCAACAAAAGAGACACCTGAAATGAAAACGTCGGCCGTCAAGACTTTATTCCCCGCACCACCGACGTATCGTCGCTGACCTTCTCGACACGCACCCGGGTAAAACCGGCTTCCTCCATCCATCGGCCGAGTTCCCCGCCGGAGTAGGTCCTTCCCACCCCCGTCAAAACCAGCATATGAACGGCGAACAGGGCCGGTCGAAGAGGTCCCGTGCGATCGTCGTCGAGCAGAAATTCGTGGACGATCAGCTCCCCATTCCGATTCAAGGCATCAAACGCCTTGCCGATCAGCATGCGACAACCGGCCTCGTCCAGAGAGTGAAACACCTGGGACATCCAGACGATATCGGTTCCGCTCCCCAGAGAATCCCGAAAAAAATCCCCCGCGATCCAGCGGATCGGGGCCTGTTGACCCCGATCTCCCAGGTTTTCTTTGCCCAACGCCACGGTCTCGGGAAGATCGAAAACCCGTACTTCCTTCAAAGAAGGGTAACGTCTCAGAAACGCTTCGGCATAGGTTCCGGGTCCGCCGCCCACATCGAGAAGGACTGCGGGGTTCTCCAGCGCCAGTGTGTCCACGACGTAAGGAGCCAGCTCCCGGGTGACATTCTCCATCCCCAGAATAAAGTCCCGGTTTCTGACGTCGCCCTGTCCAAGGGAATCCCGCTCAGGCGCCTGCTCCTTCCCGGCGAGAACATCGGAGAGAGAACTCCACGCCGGCCAGCAGTGACTGATATGCCTGAAAATATGGCCGCGATACCCGCCTTTCCCCATGACCAGGTTTTCCTCGACAATGGGGGCATTGCGATACATGCCGTTCTCATGGTGCAGAAGTCCCATGGCGACAAGGGCATTGAGCGTCAGGGTCAAGGGGCGGGGGCTCAGGTGGCGTTGTTCGGCAAGTTGAGACACTGTTCCGCCGTTCTGCAACGCCGTAAAGAGATCGAGCTCCACCGCCGAGAGAAACACCCTGGCCGCCTGAAACCCGTGGGAAAGCCGCATGAGATCCTTGAATGTCACAAAGTCCACGTCCCCTCCTTTGCAGCTAACGCAGTGCGATTTCCCGCATTACCCGGCGTCGCAAACCGGCAAGATGCCGTCGCCCTTCCCGTGACAGATAGCCGGAAGCAGGCGATTCTCCCCAGAACAGCAACAGGGTCTCACGGTACAGCTCTGACGGAGGCCTGCCGGTCATCGCCTGGAGAAAATCACTCAGCGGCTCCGGCCGCTCGAAGCGGATCCGATCCGAGGCGCTCTCGTCACCGGACAGGGTAAAAAGGCTGGCCTCCAGAGAGAAATCCTCCATCAAAAAATCCTCTTCGCCAAAACGCACCACCAGGATTCCCGACGCGGGGAGAGGATCTAGCATCCCCCCGTCCACAAGTTTGCCGAGACAGGCGAGGTGAAAAAAACCCTGACGACGGCTGCGCAGATCATGAAAATATCCCGGATCGGAACCTTCCGCAGGGATTCCGCAAAGGGGGCATTCGCCCACCAGGCGCCTGCCAAGCCCCGGAGGCATCGTCGTGTCGGTAAGAGGCCGCACCCGACGCAACGCGGAGGGTTCTCGCCCCTCGTCCAGCTTTTGAAGGACAAAATCGGCCAGATCCCTGAACTGGGTATGAACCGCCGTCGACCGGGCATGGGTGAGCACCGGATAGACGCGGCTGCTCAGGTTGGTGGCGAGGCTTTCCACCTTGGGACTTTTGGAAATATAGGTATCGAGAACCTGATAGCCGCGCTCCTGGGCCGAAGCCACCAGGAAGTCGCGAATGCCGATGTCTTCCTTAAGG
The DNA here is from genome assembly GCA_003250235.1 of Desulfuromonadaceae bacterium. Taxonomy (GTDB): domain Bacteria; phylum Desulfobacterota; class Desulfuromonadia; order Desulfuromonadales; family SZUA-540; genus SZUA-540. The sequence continues at coordinate 2,898 of QKGY01000152.1, read as the reverse complement.
CGCAACCGCCCGTCGACAAGGCTGGGCAGCACCCAGAGCCGGTCACGATCCCCACCTCCCAGTTTAAGAGCCTGCAGCAGCGATGCGGCATTGACCAGAGAGGGACGATCCTTGACCGGAACCAGAACCATATCCGCCGCCAGCAAGGCACTGCGGGTAAAATAATCCAGAATCGGGCGGGTATCCAGGATCAGCACACCCTCGAGCCCCGAGGTATTGAGAAGATGGGCCAGATGGCCCTGATCGTCGTCCGGAGGAGACAATTGTCGGGAAGAGGCCAGGAACTGCACACCGTATTCCCCGAGCTGCACCAGCTCCGAGGCAGGGTGACCGGCAAAAAGTTCGGCCACGGAGGTCCCGCAGGTGCCACCGATGGCGAACATGTTGTCGACGCTGAAGTGGTTGTCAAAGGACGCGATGGTCACGGGGAGGTCTTCACGCAGGGCTTTGAGATAGACCGCCAGATTGGTGGCGATGGTCGTCTTGCCGACTCCGCCCTTTTCACTGGCTACGGTGATCACAAAGGGAAATCGCCCTGTCATCATGCCTCCGTCACGCCGACTCGGACTGCTGCAGTTGTTCCCATCGTTCGTACTCTGTGGAGATTTTATCCTGAAGCCCCTGATGTCTGGCGGAGACGTCCCGCCATCTCTGCGGGTCCTGATACAGGTCAGGGTCGGCCATGACCTGTTCCAACTCGGCCAGATCGTTCTCCAGGGTCTCGATGCGCGCTTCCACCTCGGAGAGCTCTTTCTGGCGCTTTTTCTCCAGCCGTTGCGCTTCCTTGCGCTGCTCGTGCTGACGCTTGCGGTCCTCTTTGTCCTCAGGTTCGAAACTCTCCGCCCCCTTCAGCACTTCGACGCGTTGCGCCGAATGGGTCAGATCCCCCTGAGCCCCTTTCGCCCGGAGAAATTCTTCATAGTTCCCCAGGTAGGAGGTCGCCCGTCCGCCGCCGATCTCCACCACGCGGGTTGCCAGGGCATCGACAAAATAGCGGTCATGGGAGACGAAGACCAGCGTCCCCTTATACCCGCGAAGAGAATCGAGAAGAACCTGCTTGGACTGAAGATCGAGGTGGTTGGTCGGCTCGTCGAGGAGCAGCAGGTTGGCGGGACGCAGCAACAGAATGGCCAGAGCCAGACGGTTGCGCTCCCCCCCGGAAAGCACAGAGACGCGCTTGTGAACATCGTCTCCCGAGAAAAGAAATGCGCCGAGGATGTCGCGCACCCGGGGGACCATGTCAAAAGGGGCGGCCGAGGTGATTTCCTCAAGAACTGTTTTCTGGGGGTCCAGCACCTTGGCCTGATCCTGTGCAAAATAGGCAAGCGACAGATTGTGCCCTTCGATGCGCTCGCCACTTCGGGGTGACTCTTCTCCGGCCAGAAGGCGCATTAGGGTCGACTTTCCGGCGCCGTTGGCGCCGACAAGAGCAACCCGATCCCCCTTTTCGACACAGAGATCAATCGTGTCGAGTACCGTCAAGTCCCCATAGCCCTGGGTGACCCTGTTCATTTCGAGCACCATCCGTCCCCCTTTTGGCGGGTCGGGAAAATGAAAAGCAATTTTCCTGCGGGGCGGAGGCACCTGAATCCGTTCAATCTTCTCAAGCTGTTTCACCCGGCTCTGGACGAGGGAGGCCTTGTTCGCCTGATAGCGGAAACGGCTGATGAAAGCCTCCATCTTCTCGACCTCTTCATCCTGCCGGCGTTTAGCCTCCATTAAAGCCTCGATGCGCCTCTCACGCTCCTCGACATAGCGGCTGTAGTTTCCCGGATACTCGGTCAGCTGGCCGTTCCAGACTTCGACGATCCGACCGACTACCTGATCCAGAAAAAACCGGTCATGGGAGACCAGAACAACGGCAAAGGGATAGTGAACCAGATACTCTTCCAGCCAGTCCCGCGCAGGCAGATCGAGATGGTTGGTCGGTTCATCCAGAAGAAGAAGGTTGGGACGTTGCAGCAGCAGCTTGGCCAGGGCGATACGCATCTGCCAGCCGCCCGAGAAGGCTTCGCAGGGCTTCTGCCAGTCCGTTTCGGCAAAACCGAGGCCATGCAGCACCTTGGCCACCTCGGTTTCCATGGTATAGCCCCCGCGCTGCCGGAAGGTTTCCTGAACTGTGGCATAGCGGCTGAGGTCATCCTTCCCCGCACCGGTGGAAATGGATTCCTCAAGCAGGCGCATCTCCTTCTCCATCCGCACGAGGTCGTCCAGGGCGCCATGGACTTCGGCAAACAGGCTCTGGCCGCGGTGTTCCAGACCATCCTGCGGGAGATAGCCGAATGTCGTCCCCTTGGCCGACTGAAGCTCGCCGCCATCTGGGGCAACGCGTCCGGCAAGAATTTTCAGGAGGGTGGTTTTCCCGGCACCATTTTCCCCGCACAGCCCTATACGGTCAGCGGGGCGGATGTGCCAGTTGACGTCGGCAAGAAGCCTGCGTCCGCCATATTCTTTGACAAGATTTCTTAATTGCAGCATGGGCCCCTTTATATCACAAGCCACCCTGGCTTGAAACCGTGAAAAATACTTACCATTCTTAACGTTCTTCTATTAAAAACCAGACGCCTCTGATATAATACAAAAGTTTATCCTGATCCATCATGCAAAACCGCAAACAACGCGCTACGGCCTCGGGCCGTTTGTATAGCCAAACCATCAACCCCAGGAAATGCCCCGGATGCGGAACGATCCCCAAGCCCAGATCTTGAGGTGATCCCGCTCGGCGGCTCCTGGCGGAAAACCCTATTGAGGCCTCTGAACGCAGGGTGCCGGAAGGATTTGTATGAGCAAAAAGATGTTGATCAATGCCACCCACCCCGAAGAGAACCGGGTGGCGATCGTCACAGACGGCACCCTCAGCGAACTCGATATCGAAGTCGTTGGCAAAGAGCAGACCAA
>QKGY01000232.1 GCA_003250235.1 Desulfuromonadaceae bacterium | reverse complement strand
AGAGTGTCATCCGTGATGGCTTCCCCCCCGACCTCGAGATAATTGAGCCAGAACAGGGTGACCAGCCAGACCTCCTCCACAAACAATCCCAGGTCCTTGTCCGACATCGGCTGAAGCAGTCCCTGGGCCATGCTGTTCTGCAGAGAGTGGCGAACGAGCTGCAGCATGGCCTGGTGCACGCGGATATGTTTTTCCTGCAGCAGAGGGTCGCCGAGCAGCAACGCTGTCAGCTCCCGCTTGAAGAAGCGATAGCGCCAGTTGAAGCGCTGGATCATCAGAAAGGTCTCTTCCATCGCCTCCAGCGAGCCGGCGGGCTTGTGGGCGATGATCCGGTCGTAGTCCGCGAAGCCTTCTGCATCCATCTGATCGAAGATCGCCCGGATGATCTCTTCCTTGTTGCGGAAGTGATAGTAGAGATTGCCCGGACTGATCCCCATCGCCGCGGCAATGTGGTTCGTGGTGACGGCTTTGATCCCCTTGTCGTTGAACAGCTCGATAGCCGTTTCGATGATCCGTTCCTTGGTCGTCATGCCTGGAGGATACGGCGTCGCGCCTCAGTAATCAAGATGGTTCTCCCGCAACCGGTTCAGAAAGGCCCCGAACAACCGGAGCCTCAGCAGCACGCCGTGCCATCCGAACTGCATCAGGGTCGGCACGGAACGATAGAGCGGCACCGCCCGGCGGTAGAGTTTGACCATCTCCGCATAGAACTGCGGCAGGGGAAGCCGGGTCGGCAGCAGCGCATGCAGCATATCGTAGAGTTCGGGCCGGGTGGAGAGAAGCTCTCCTTCGTGTTCGGCGAGAAGCTGCGTCCCCGGCAGGGGCGTCATGACCGTGAAGGTGGCGTAGGTCAGTTTCAGCCTGCGGATATACGCGGCCAGGGCCTTGAAGTCCGCCTCGCCGTAATCGGGGTCGACCATGAAGGAGGCATACATCATGATCCCCAGCTCCCTGAGAATCCGCACCGCCTGCACCTGCTGATCGGTGGTCACCCCCTTGTTCATGGCGGACAGCCGCTCGTCGGAGAAATCCTCCATGCCGACAAAGACCTGCGTGAGCCCGATCGCCGCCCATTTCCGGAAGAGTTCCGGATGCTTCACGATGGTATCGACCCGCGCGTAGAGGAAATAGGTCTTGTGAATACCCGCCGCCTGGATTTTGTCGGCCAGCACGTCCATGCGCTTCACGTCGCACATCGATTCGTCGTCGCAGAAAAAGATATGCGGTTCGGCAATCCCTTTGAGTTCCGCGACGACCTTGTCCGGATCGCGCCGAAGGTAACGCCCGCCGGTGATCGACCAGAGCGCGCAGAAAGTGCATCGCGCCGTGCATCCCAGCGAGGTACGGATGGAGGCCAGGGGTTTGAACCATTCGCTGAAATAGTGGGCTCGGTACTCCTGCGTCAGGCCCCGGTCGGGCAGAGGCAGCTCGTCCAGCTCCGTATAGGGTCGGGGCAGGGAGAACACCATACCTTCGGCACAGGGCACCCCGATTCCCGGGATCGCCTTCAGGGGCGTGCCTTTCTGCCAGGCGGTCAGCAGCTCCCGAAAGGTGAATACGCCTTCGCCGACGACGACCACGTCAAAAGCGCTGTCATTGAAATCCTCCGGCTTGACGGTGGCGTGATGCCCCCCCACCACCAGCCGGGCCTCGGGCAGCAGGCGCCTGGCCGTCGCGGCAATACGCCGCACATCGTTCACCTGGCTGGTAAACGCCGTCACGCCGACCACATCGGGCCGAAACGCCGACAGGGCCCCTTCGATATCCGGATCGATTCTCGCATCGAGAATCCTGACCTCGTGGCCGT
>QKGY01000390.1 GCA_003250235.1 Desulfuromonadaceae bacterium | reverse complement strand
GCAGCCAGCAGGTGACCGATGCGTGCAAAAAACACGGCGGATTCTACCTCGGTTCCATCGGCGGACCTGCCGCCGTTCTGGCCGAAGAGAACATCAAGAAGGTCGAGTGCATCGACTTCCCCGAACTCGGCATGGAAGCGGTCTGGAAAATCGACGTGGTGGATTTCCCGGCCTTCATCCTCGTCGACGACAAGGGCAACGACTTCTTCAAGCAGCTTGGCCTGTAAGACTTTTCGCTTTACGTTTCATAAAAAAAGCCCGGGTGTATGCCCGGGCTTTTTGCTTTTGCGGAGATCTACCCCTGAGACTAGGCCCCAAGCTCTTCAAAACGAACAACAGCCGACCGAAATTCATCGGGAATCCTGCGGGGTTTCCGTCGGCCATAATCGAAAGAGACCAGGCGTGTAGTGCCCTCGGCAGTCACCTTCCCTTCCCGTTCGATGCGGTACGCCATGGCAAAGGACGACCCTCCCAGCTCGGTGACACGTACGCCGATCTCCAGGCGATCCCCCAGAAACATTTCAGCCCTGTATTCGACCTGAGCCGACGGCAGAATGATCCCGCAGCCCCCGATGTCCATCTCGGAAAAATTCCCCAGATGTTTCAAATAAGCGATTCGTGCATCCTGAAAAAAACTGAGTACGGCGGCATTGGAGACATGGCCTCCGTAATTGACATCGGCAACCCTGACGTCATAAGGCAGGGTAAAACGGAATCCGTCCAAATTCTTTCTCCTTATTTCCTCTTGCAGTATCCGATTGCTAGCTCTGGCATTGCGGGCAGAAATAACTCGCCCTCCCACCCTGCAAAATCTTCACAACCGGGTGACCGCAACGACGGCAAGGCGCACCATCCCGATCATAGACGTTCAGGGTCTGAGGAAAGTACCCGGGTTTTTCTCCCGGACGATGAAAAAAGAAACGTTCCAGGCTGTTTCGTCCGGACGCTATAGCCCGTGATAGGACGGCCTTTAACGCATCCGCCAGCCGGTTTGCCTGGACAACATCCAGGGCACAGACGGCTTTTGCGGGCAGAAGCCCTGCTTCGAACAGCGCCTCGTTCGCATAGATATTACCTACCCCAGCGACAACCTTCTGGTCCATCACAAACGTTTTAACGGAAACGCGCGTACTTCGCGAGCGGCCGAACAAATAACCGCCTGTCAGTTCCGTGGAAAGCGGCTCAGGACCCATATCCCGCAGAAGCGGATGGAGCAAGGGATCGTTCGTCGTCCATAAAAAAGCCCCGAAACGTCGGCTGTCGTTATAGCGCAGGCACAGATCGCCTTCAAAACGAAGTTCGATGTGGTCATGATTTTCCAGGGGTGTCCGGCAATCAACAAAACGGAAATACCCGCTCATGCCCAGATGAACAATCAGTGTCCCCCGCGTAAACCGGAACAACAGATACTTGCCACGTCTGTCGAGATCGGCAATCCTGTCGCCGATCAAAGTATCGGGGAATTCGGCACTGACCGGCCAGCGCAAAGAACGCTGTACGACAACGCCTTTGCACAGGATCTTTCCGCAAATCTGCGGGGACAGAGCCAGCCGCGTGGTTTCGACTTCAGGGAGTTCCGGCATGGCTTTATCCGAAGAGACCAGCCTGATTGAGAAGGATCACCACCACGGCCAATGGAGCGATAAAGCGCACCAGCAAGTGCCAGAGGGGATAAATCCAGGCTCTATCCCCATCTCCGGTCAATTCTCTCTTCTCGGCATCCGCCTTCCAGAACCACCCGGCATAGAGGGCAACACACAGGCCGCCCAAAGGAAGCAGATAGGAAGAAACCAGCTTGTCGACAAAATCGAAAAACGTGCGTCCGAAAAAGGGGGTGAATTGAGCCAGTTTGTTGAAGGAAAGCGCCGAGGGGATGCCGATGACAAATGCGAAAAACCCCATCAAAGAGGTTGCCAGGGTTCTCCCCCACCCCTTTTCATCCACCAGATAGGCCACGGAAACTTCCAGCATGGAAATCGACGAAGACAAGGCCGCAAAAGCCAGCAGCAGAAAGAACAAGACAGCGAGAAACGAGCCGAAAGGCAAAGCTGAAAAAACAATGGGGATGGTCTGAAAGACCAGGCCGGGACCGCTGGAAGGTTCCAAACCGGCGGCAAACACTACGGGGAAAATAGCCAGCCCGGCCAGAAGAGCCACCAGGGTATCCAGAATGGTGATCCGCAGGGAGAGGGTAAACAGATCGGCCTTACGGTCGAGGTACGACCCGTAGGTGATCATGGTCCCGGCCCCCAGGGACAACGTAAAAAATGAATGTCCCAGGGCATCCAGCAACGCATTGGGTGTGAGTTTACTGAAATCGGGCCGGAACATGAACTCCAGCCCGGCCCGCGCCCCGGGTGACGTCATCCCCCGCACGAAAAGCAGAAGCAGGAGAAGGAACAGCAGCGGCATGAGGATTTTGCTCCAGCGTTCGATCCCGCCGCGGACGCCACCGACGACAATTCCTACGGTAGCAACGATAAAGACGGCCTGCCAGAAGATCACCTGAACGGGAGAGGTGACGAGCTGTCCGAAAATAGCGTTGATCTCGTCGGCACTCTTTCCTTGAAAAGCACCGGTCGCCGATCGGACGATGTAGTCGAAGCTCCACCCCGCAACCACGGCATAAAAGGAAAACAGAAGAAACGAGGTGAACACCCCCATCCACCCCACCATGCGCCATGGACTGCGCTCTCCGGCAAGTGAGGCAAAAGAGCCGACGGCATCCTTTTGGCCGTGCCGCCCGATCAGAAATTCCGCCATCATAATTGGCAGCCCGACAAGGAGAATGCAGCCGAGGTAGACCAGCACGAAGGCACCGCCGCCGTTAAGCCCTGTAATGTAGGGGAATTTCCAGATATTGCCAAGGCCGATGGCGCTTCCGGCCGCGGCCAGTACAAAGCCGATTCGGCTGGCCCACTGACTTCGTGGTGTCGTCCGATTCATAAATACGTCCTTTGGTTTGTTTTAGGGGATTTTCAGAAGTAGATCTTGTCCGCGACGCGGTCGAAATCCGCCCAGTCGATCGCCTCTACCGGTCCGGAGAATTCGCTACGCTCCAGTTTCTGGCTCGAATGGTAGCGCCATTCCCCTTGGTCCCTGAAGAAAACAGACAGTTCGAAAGACTCAACCCGTTTCCCCTGATAATCAATCTCGAGGTAGAACAGGACACGGGACTCGCTATGGCCTGGCGCTTCTTTGAGGATACGGCATTGAAGGATGCGAAAATCCGCTGTCAGATTCGCGCCGCCGTAATGGATATACTCTTGTCTGTTCGGGAACTGTTCCTTGAAAGCAGAGTCCGTATGATAGGTATCGTAGATGAAGGCAAAATCCCCGTCGTCAAAAGCCTTCGCCCGGGCCAGCACCAGTTGTCCGGGCGTCAGACCGGTCGGGATAGTGCCCGGAGGGGCGGTCTTCAGCAAACAGCATTTTTTGTATTTCAGACCACTGCCACAGAGGCAGGGATCGTTTCTTCCGGTTTTCACTTTGCTTCAATCTCCACGATTAACCGGGGATTACTCCCGCAGTCTCGGGTCCAGGGCATCCCGTATCCCCTCCCCCAGCAGGTTGTAGCCAAGGACGGTCACCAGGATGGCCAGCCCGGGAAAAGCCGACAGCCACCAGGCCGTGCCCAGGGTCTGCTTGCCGGCAATCAGCATATTGCCCCAGGATGCCGTGGGGGGTTGCACCCCGATGCCGAGAAACGACAAAGCGCTTTCGGTCAAAATGGCGCCTGCAACCCCAAGCGTTGCCGAAACAAGCACAGGAGACAGCGCATTCGGCAGGATGTGCCGGAATATGATTTTGGTATCAGGCACGCCCAACGCCAAAGCGGCCTGGACGAAATCCCTCTCCCGAAGGGACAGGAATTCCGCCCGGACCAGACGCGCTACACCCATCCACCCGGTAACGCCGATAATGATCATGATATTCCAGATGGAGGGCTCTAGAAATGCGATGACCGCAAGAATCAGAAAGAACGTCGGAAAGCACAGCATGATATCGACGAAACGCATGATGAGCGAATCGACCCACCCGCCGTAATAACCCGCCACGGCCCCTAGGGCGATCCCGATCAGCGAGGCAATGCCTACCGCGACAAAACCGACCAGTAGGGAAATCCGTGCCCCGTAAAGGATGCGTGTCCAGACATCCCTGCCGAGATCATCCGTTCCCATTGGATAGGCAAAACTCGGAGATTGCAACCGGTGCGGGATATCGATGGCCCCAGGGTCATGCCCGAGCCAAGGGGCAACAAGGGCCAGTACGAACATCCCCAGCACGATGGCCAGCCCAACCAGCGCCATGCGGTTATGGCGAAACCGCTGCCAGAAGACATCACGTAAAAAAGAATGTTTTCGCAAATCACTCATCACGTTCACCCGCCTATAAACTCCTCGCAAAACGAGTAACGATTATCGGGCCGGATATCAGGCCTTACGGATACGGGGATCCGCCAGAGCGTAGCTGATATCGGCGATCAGGTTTCCCACCAGCGTCAGCACAGCCCCCATCACCAGAACTCCCATAATCAGGGGATAGTCACGCATCATGACACCGTCATAGAACAGTTTGCCCATTCCGGGGATGGCAAAGATGGTTTCAAAAATCACGCTTCCGCCAATCAGGCCGGGAACGGCAAGACCGAGGATGGTGATCACGGGCAGAAGCGCGTTGCGAAGGGCATGTTTGTAAATCACCACATTCTCGGAAAGCCCTTTGGCCCGAGCCGTCAGGATGTAGTCCTGGCGGACCACCTCCAGCATGTTGGATCGCATATAACGGGAAAACCCGGCCAGGCCGCCAAATGCCGATACGAAGACAGGCAGGATGAGGTGATGAAACCTGTCCCAGATCTGCCCGGGGAGACTGAGATACTCATACCCCAGAGATTTGATGCCGGCTATCGGAAACAACCCCAACCGCACCCCGAAGTAATCCATCAATAACAAGGCCAGCCAGAACGAAGGGGTGGCAAAACCGATAAACACGAAAATGGTGGTCAGGCGGTCGAAGGGGGAATTTCTCCGCGTCGCGGACAGAACACCAATGGGGACAGCAACCAGCAGGATCAAGCCGATGGACAGGGCGTTGATCAGGATGGTCAACGGTGATCCTGCGAGAAGGAATCGCCGAAATCGAGTTGAGCCAGTCGCGACAACCATTTTCCGTACTGCACCATAAGAGGTTTATCGAGATCGTACTGGGCCCTGAGACGATTCTGCATCTCGACGCTCGCCTGTGGATTGAGCTGCGTCTGCATATCGGTGGGTTCACCGGGTGCCAAATGTATCACCATAAAGGAAATCAGGGTGATCCCCAAAATCAGGGGGATCATCATGACAAGACGCTTGGCGATATAGGTTATCACAGCGTTTATTCTCCTAAATCCGGGGCACGCTCACCGCAGAGTGGCACCAGGCAATCGTCAGCGGGAATATTTCTGTTCGGACGCAGGCACATACCAGCGGATAAAGTTGTACATGATTCCGGCGGGCGCCGGTTCGATGCCATGGAACCGCGAAGCAACCACCGGGAGCGCATCCGGCACATAGAGAAAGGTGTAGGGCTGCTCTTCGGCGAGGATTTCCTGAAAACGGTCATAAATCTTTTTACGCGCGTCCTGATCCAGGGTATGCCTTCCCTTCTCCAGCAGGGCATCCACCTCGTCGTTATGATAATGGATAAAATTCAATTCCCCCAGTTTGGTCTTGCTGCTATGCCACACATTATAGGCATCAGGATCCGGGGGGATCGTCCACCCCAGAATGGTTGCATCGAAATTGCCGGGATTGATGAATTCTTTGAGAAAAGACGCCCACTCGATCACCCGGAGCTTGACTTCAATTCCGACCTCGCGCAACCGTCGTTGGATAATCTCGCCGCTTTTGGTCCGCTGGTCGTTCCCTTGGTTGGTGACGATGGTAAAGGAAAAGGGCTTGCCATCCTTATCCAAAATGCCGTCGCCGTCGCTGTCGCGCCAACCCGCCTCAGCCAGAAGCGATTTCGCTTTATCCGGGTTGTAGGCGTAGGTACGAACATTCGGATTATACGACCAGGATCCGGGTTTATAAGGTCCCGTCGCCACCTGCCCGAGCCCCAGCAGAACACCGTCGATAAGTTCCTGCTTGTCGATTGCGTACGTGATGGCCTGGCGCACCCGCTTGTCCTGAAACAGCGGACGCTGCAGATTGTAACCAAGGTACGTATACGAAGAAGAGGGATATCGGTATTTTTTGAACCGTCTGTTGAACGCCAGCGTATCCGTCTGAGTATTGAACTGGATGGGATTGAGGCCCATGTAATCGAGCCCTCCAGAGAGCAGCTCGAGAAACATGGTCGATTGATCGGGGATGATCCGATAGACTACCCGCTTGATATAAGGAGCCCCCTCGAAATAATCCGGGTTGGCTTCAAGCACAATCTTTTCGCCGGCGCTCCACTCCTTGAAACGGTAAGGTCCGGTACCGACAGGATGACGAGACAGGGGGCTCTTGGTGATTTCCACTCCTTCAAGCAGATGCTTCGGCATGATGGAGACCCCCCAGCTGATCAGCGCCGTGGCCAGAGGTTCCCCGTACGTTACGCGAAACGTATAGGGATCCGGAGCCTCCGCCTTCTTGACCTGAAGGTACTGATCCGCGTAAGCGGTTGGCGTTTTCGGATCTATGTAAACCTGATAGGTGAAAAGAACATCGGCCGAGGTAAAGGGGGCCCCATCATGCCACGTCACCCCTTCGCGCAAATGAAAGGTGATAGTTCGGCTGTCTTCCGAAACATCCCAGGATTTCGCCAGTTCCCCTTCGATCCGAAAGTTCTTGTCATAGCGAACAAGGCCGTTGTAAACCAGCCCGTTGATATCGGATGAAGACGAGTCGGATGCCAGAACAGGCAGCAGGTTGCTGGCGTCACCGATTGATCCCATGATGATGGTATCCCCATATGCCGGTACGGCCTTTTCGTCGGGTAGTGGAATATCGGCATCCTGACGATTACAGGCTCCCACCAACAAAATGAGCAGCAATGACACGAGAAGTCGTTTCAATCGGTAAGTCTCCTTACAGCTCAGGGTAATGCCTTGATGACCGCCCCGGCCTTGGGCACCAGAACGAAACGCTGCGCCGGAATCGTGACATTGGTCGTTACCTGGGTGAAAGACAATTCCGCCTCGGCCTGACTTTCGGGAACTTCAATTGAGGTTTTGAGAGGAAACGCGTTCTGACTGTCACTGAAATCCGCATACGCGACCTTCAGAATCGTATGGCCATTCTGGGCAAACACCGCCTGGGTCAATCGCAGATCCCTATCGAACTGAACCTTTTGAACAAGATCGTCCTCCCCCTCAAGCACCAGCTCATAATGGTCCGTCCCCTCAAGAATCACATGAAAGGATCGATAGGTGATGACCGGCACCTGGTACAAGAGCAGGTTTACCAGGTCGGCAATCTCAAAAGGCAAGCGGGTGAAACGGGCAAGATTAGCTGCGGTCGCTTCCCCCTGGTAAAAGTCTCCGGAGGATGGGAGCGACACCTTAAAGTCCTTACCGTCGCTGGCCAGAACCATAAGCGTCTGTCCGAAAGGACTCAGCATCTCCGCCCTTAAACGATCGGGTTTTTCCGCAAGAATAACCTGATTGGCCCTCAGGGTCTTCTCGGGGGTAACCACTTTGACCTTGGCCATTCCCTTGAGCGATTGAAACGCCGAAGCGTTGTGAACGAGACGGTTCAACAGAATAGCGTCGATATCGGACGGAAGAGGTACCGGGGGGCGGGAGACGCAACCGGCTCCAAGCAACAGAAAAAAAAGGATGAGTATGCGGAAGATCATGCGTCCTACCCGGTCGTTCGGCCGATGGGAATCGTTTTATTGAGGCGTTATGCCGAGAAGAGCGTCCAGTTTCTCCTGTACGCCGGGGAGTTCAGGATCGAGAATACGTACTTTTTCATAGGCATCGCGCGCCTTATCCTTCAGCCCAAGGGCCGCATAGACATCGGCGAGGTGGAAGAGAACCACCGGATCCTTCGGAAGCTTTTCGACCGCCTGCTCCATAGCCTTTCGGGCTTCCTGATAGCGGCCCATGCGGTAATAGACCCAACCCAGGGTGTCGACAATATGCCCTTCCTGTTTGACCTTCAGGGCTTTCTGGACCATCTGCAGGGCAGTCTCCAGGTTTTCCCCTTGTTCGGCATAAGCGTAAGCCATGTAGTTAAGAGCCTCGGCGTGGTCCGGATCACGGTCGACCGCTTCCTGCATCGCTTTCATGGCCAGGTCCCGCTGACCACTCTTTTCCAGCAGCAATCCTTTCTGATACCAGAGTTCAGCGCTCTCAGGGAAGGTGCTGAGTCCGCGATCAATGGTCTGGAGGGCCGTTTCATACCCGCTGGTCCCTTCATAAAGGGAAGAAAGAAATCCGTACACATCAGGACGGGCGGCTCCAGACGAAAGCAGGGCTTCCAGGGTCGAGATCGCTTTGTCGGTTTGCCCGAGGCGGAAATACAGATAGCTCACATGATAGCGGGCATCGGGATAGAGTTCAGACCCTTCCGGAATCGCCTCAAAAACCTCAAGAGACTGGCTCCAATTGTCCTGACGCTCAAGAGCCGACCCCAGATAAAACCGGACCTGCTCCAGATCGGGATTGGTTTCGAGGAGCTTTCTGAAGACGCTGACCGCTTCGTTCCAGCGGCCCTGATCCAGATAGATCAAACCGATTTTCTGCCAGGCATCCTCCTCTTGAGGACTCAGAGTGACAATATGTTCAAATTCCTTCAGAGCTTCATCAATCCGGTTCTCCAGAACCAGGAGGCGGGCAATGCGATGCAGCACGGCGAGGCTGTCCGGCAGAGGACCGAGCGCGCTATGGTAGAGATCGAGGGCCTTTTTCGGTTCGTCCCGACTTTCATAAAGGCTGCCAAGCTCCACATAGGCGGCCTCATAGTCCGGTTTTCTTTTAATCAGCTCCAGGTATGCCTCTTCGGCAGGAACCGTCAGGCCGATCTCTCTGTAAATACGCGCCATGGTCAGATAAGCCGCGTAAAAATCGGGTTTTTTCTTCAGGGCGTCTTTCAGAATGGTGACTGCTTTTTCGGTATCGCCCATGCGTGCATAAGCGACAGCCATTTCCAGCAGCGCATTCTCCTCTTGGGGGTCCAGATCCACGACTTTCTGTAAATAGACAATGGCCTCTTTGTTGTTCCCCTTGGCAAAATGGAGACTTCCCAGAAGAATGAGGGCATCCATATTTTGGGGATCAATCAGCAGGGTATCCTCTGCCGCACGGATCGCTCCGGAATCATCGCCGAGATGAATATAAAGCTGCGCCTGAGCATACCTGAGAAAGGCCGAATCAGGATCAGACGCGATAGCCTGAATCAACGCGTCTTTGGCCGCCTGCATGTCCCTGGAGGCCAGCGCAAGACGATACTTTCCGAAATAGAAAAGAGCCTTGGCTTTAGGGTCCGTCACTCCAGAGGCGTATTGAACGTTGTCGATACGGGAATCCGCCCTATTCTCAGGTGCTGAAGGGGTAGCGGACATGCACCCGGCCAGAACAAGCATCCCTATAATCAGCGGCATATACCGCAGTTTCGTCATGGATGGCTCCTGAAAGTCACTCAAAAAAGTGAACACACTTCGCTGCAATTACTGTAAAAACCAGAGCTGAACGTTAACATACCCACCTGTAACCGTCAATTCCTTTCCCCGGCTTAAAACTTTCTTTACAGAGAAGCAAACAATGTTAAAGTTTACGTAAATTCAACTAGTTGGAAACGGATCTCATGAACCAGGATCTGCTTCACACAGCCCTCCTGTCTCCTACGGCTTATCCCGGGGAAACAGGACCCATTACCTTCAAGGAGACCCATGTCTCACGGCTTTATTTTACATCCGAGCATGTATACAAGATCAAGAAATCCGTAAATCTCGGTTTCCTCGATTTTACCAGTCTGGAAAAGCGCTACCAGTATTGTTGTGAAGAAGTCAGGCTGAACAGCCGACTTTGCCCGGCAACCTATCTGGGCGTTGTCGAGATACGGCGTAGTGCAAAAGGCATTGCGATTGCCACCACGGGTAAGCTTATCGACTATGCGGTCAAAATGAAAAGGCTTCCGGATGACCGCATGTTGGACCGTCTTCTGACCCTCAACCCCGAAGGCCTGCATAAGGATCTCACCCGTGTCGCACAACGTTTGGCAAGGTTCCATGCCGAGGCGGATATTTTCCGGGCACCGATCTCTCTTGGAGAAGAAACAGTACGTCGGAACTGGACGGAAAACTTTTCTCAAGCCCGGACATTTTCACAAAACACGCTGTCGGATAACGCTCTGGAGATACTCGAGGATAACGTAAATACGTTTCTCGCGAGTTCCCAACCCCTTCTGAACCATCGCCAGCGAGATGGCTTTATCCGCGATGGCCATGGCGACCTTCACGCCGGCAATATCTGTCTGACCGACCCCGTATGCATTTATGACTGCATTGAGTTCAATGACCGTTTCCGCATAGGTGATGTGGTCGCGGATATGGCCTTCCTGCTCATGGATATGGATTTCAGAGGGCATCGCTCACTCGCACACTTTCTCTGGAACGTCTATACCCAAGCCTTTTTTCCGGGAGACGGAGCAGAACAAATTCTCCCGTTTTTCAAGATATACCGCGCTTTCGTGCGGGCAAAGATCAACGCCATCCTATCCAGTGAGCCCGAGGTGAAAACCGCGCAACGTCATCAGGCGGAGAAAACCTCCCGGCAGTACTTCAATCTTGCACTGGGGTATCTGTGCCCCCGGATACTGATACTGATCTGTGGGCTCATGGGGGTGGGCAAAACAACCATAGCAAGAGCCCTCAACCGTTCCATCGGTGCCAGACACCTGCGATCCGACACGGTTCGAAAAGAACTAGCCGGCAGATCGCAAACGGTACACCTTCAGGAGAACTACGGACAGGGTATCTATACAGAGGCTATGAGCCGAAAAACGTACAAGAAACTTCTGGACATGACCTCGCAGTCCTTATCGAACGGAGAGTCCGTGATCGTAGACGCCTCCTTCTCAAGCAAGGTTCAGCGCAGGCGATTCTTCGAAGAAGCAGAAAGGCAAGACGTCCCAGCCTTCCTGATCGTTCTGCAATGCCCGACCTCAACGGTCCTCACCCGTCTGGCCAATCGACAGACGGAAGGTCTGGACGCCTCCGATGGCAGAGCTGATCTTTATCCCCGGCACGCGGAAAATTTTGACCCGATAGAACCGGGTCCGCATTCCTTTGAGGTCGACACACTGGAAGATGTTGATTATAATGTGCAAAAAATAATCTGCTCCATCCTCACCCAGACCGGACGACGCCAATGAAAGATCACTATCCGATTGAAATCAGGGACGCCTGGATTCTATTTTTCATTCTCGGGATCGTCATGATCAACTTTCCCTTTATCCATATTTTCAACAAAGAAACGACGCTGTTCGGAATTCCTCTTCTGATTCTTTACCTGTTGCTCGGCTGGCCGGCATCAATCGGCGTCATTTACCTGTTCACGCGCACCCTCAAACCCAACTCCGGGAACGACAAAACCCCGGATAGAGAAAAGGACGGTTTCTGAGTGCTTCCGGTTGCTCTTGTAACCATAGTAACTTTGGCCTATTTCGCTCTTCTCTTCGGGGTTGCCTACTATGCCGACCGGAAGCGGCGTTTGGGGCAAAGCATCATTTCCAACCGGTACATATACTCCCTTTCTCTGGCTGTTTACTTCACGTCATGGACATTTTACGGCAGTGTCGGACGCGCAGCGACAAGCGGCCTGGATTTTCTCCCTGTTTATCTCGGCCCCACCCTGATTGCCTTCAGCTGGTGGCTCCTGCTGCGCAAAATGGTGCGCATCAGCAAAGAACAGAATATCGTCAGTATTGCTGACTTCGTAGCCAGCCGATATGGAAAATCAGCTTTTCTCGGGGCAGTGGTCACTCTCTTTGCAGTGATCGGAATCATGCCTTACATTGCCCTGCAACTTAAAGCTGTCTCATACACCTTCGACCTGCTGTCAGCCCCCCCCGATGCCATAGGGCACGGGTTGAGCGACCTGATCACCGGCTTGCCTTCTTACGTCGATACA
>QKGY01000142.1 GCA_003250235.1 Desulfuromonadaceae bacterium | reverse complement strand
TCACGGCAAATCCTCAGCGGTACAGAACGTCGAAAAAAGTCATGCCGATAAAGATCGCCAGGATGCTCAGGGCGACCAGCAGCAGTCCCTTGAAAAGGGGTTTCTCATACTTGAGCTGCATGAAGATCAGGATCACCAGCGACGCCTTGACCACCGCGATGCCGATCCCGGCCCAGACATGGAAGGGACCGAGGGGGAGCCGCGAGACATAGACGGTGGTCGCGGTCAGGACCAGGAGCAGCAGCCAGATGACGGTGTTGGTGCGGAAGCTGACAATCGGTTGTTCGTGTTCGCTCATGATGCCCGTCCTATAACAGCAGATAGTAGAGGGGGAAGATGAAAATCCAGACGATATCGACCAGATGCCAGTAGAGCCCCCCGTTCTCCAGGGCGACGAAACGCTCCGAGTTGATCTTTCCCCGGTGTACCCACACCGCCAGCACCGCCAGCACGGTCGAGCCGATGAGCACGTGCAGACCGTGCAGGCCGAGGGTCACGTAGTAGAGGCTGTAGAAGATCGCCTCGCCTTTTTCCGCTTGGGCCAGATGCGGCGAGCCGCCGATTTCCGCCGACCACTCCAGATATTTGTTGAAGAGAAAGAGGACGCCGGAGCCGACCCCGCACCACAGCAGGATCTCAGCCAGACGCTGTTTGCCGTAGCGCACCGCACTCAGGGAGGAGGCGACGCAGAAACTGCCGGTGAGCAGGATCAGCGTGTTGAGCGTCCCCAGCACGATGTTGAGATGATGCGAGCCGGTACTGAAGGCTTCCTCGTAGTGGTGCAGGTAGACCGAGTACAGCACGAACAGACCGCCGAACAGCAGGATTTCGGTGTAGAGAAAGATCCACATCCCCAGGCGGTCGCCGACATCGTCACGATGCTCATGACTCATGGGCCGTTCTCCCCGTCGACGATCTCGTCGCTGTAATCATAAGGGCCACGCGTGACGACCGGTATTTCGAGGAAGTTCTCGGTCGGCGGCGGCGAGGGGATGGCCCACTCCAGGGTCTTGCCGCCCCAGGGGTTGTCCCCCGCCGGCGGGCCGCTGCGCATGCCACGGATCAGGTTGACGAACATGGTGATCAGCCCCACCGCCAGGATCCAGGAACCGACCGTCGCCAGGACGTTGAGGTTGGTGAATTCCGGCACGTAGTCGTAGTAGCGGCGCGGCATGCCGCGCAGGCCGAGCACCATCATGGAGAAATAGAGGATATTGAAGCCGACCAGGATGAAACCCCAGGCCCAGGCGGCAACCCGCTTGTTGTACAGGCGGCCGTACACCTTGGGCAGCCAGTAATGCAGGGCGGCGAAAAAGGCCATGCCGGTACCGCCGAACATGACGTAATGAAAATGACCGACGACGAAGTCGGTGTCGGTCACGTGCACGTCCGTTGCCGCTGCGCCGAGGACCAGCCCGGTCAAGCCGCCGATGGAGAACAGCAGGATGAAGGAGAGGGCGTAAAGCAGCGGCGCCTCCAGTGAGATCGAGCCCTTGTACAGCGTCGCCACCCAGTTGAACACCTTGACCGCCGAAGGAATGGCGACGATGAAGGTCAGCAGCGAGAAGACGAAGATTGCCGTATCGCTCATGCCGCTGACGAACATGTGGTGCGCCCAGACCAGCGAACCGGCAAAAGCGATGGCCAGCCCCGAGATCGCCATGGCCCAGTAGCCGAAGATGTGTTTGCGAGCGAAGACCGGGATGACTTCGGAGATCACCCCCATCCCCGGCAGGATCATGATGTAGACCGCCGGATGGGAATAGATCCAGAACAGGTGCTGGTACATGATCGGGTCGCCGCCGCGGGCCGGGTCGAACAGGCCGAGGTTGAGGATGCGCTCGAGAAAGACCAGCGCCACGGTGATCCCCAGGATCGGCGTCGCCAGCACCTGCACCCAGGCGGTGGCGTACAGGGTCCAGACGAAGAGGGTCAGCCGCCCCCATGTGATGCCGGGTGCGCGCATCCGGTGGGTGGTGACGATGAAATTGAGACCGGTGAGGATCGACGAGAAACCGAGGATGAAGACCGCCACCGTCGCCAGACTGACGTTGGTCGTGGTGTGGACCGAGAAGGGGACGTAGAAGGTCCATCCGGTGTCGGGGGGGCCGCCGCCGGTGAACAGGGCGGTGACGGCCAGCAGGGCGCCGGTCAGGTAGAGCCACCAGGAAAAGAGGTTGAGCCGCGGGAAGGCGACGTCGCGGGCGCCGAGATGGATCGGCAGAAAGATGTTGCCGAAGGCGGCCGGCAGCCCCGGGATGATGAAGAGGAAGATCATGATCACCCCGTGCAGGGTGAACAGGGCGTTGTAGGTCTGCGCCGTGACAATGGTTTCGCCGGGCGCGATCAGCTCCAGGCGCACCAGCAGGCCGAGGATCACCCCGACGCTGAACATGGTCATGACCGAGTAGAGGTAGAGCAGGCCGATACGCTTGTGGTCGGTGGAGAAGATCCAGCCGAAGATGCCGGGGTATTTGCCGTCGGCCAGAAAGCCCCTATCGTTTGGGATGGCGTGCGTTTCACTCATGACTTCGATTGGGACTCCCGTGATTTTTTGCGTCCGGTCAGGATCAGAAAGGTGAGCAGCGCTCCTGCCGTCAGCAGGATGACCGTGGCCGAGACGCGGAACAGATTGAAGACGTACCTGCCGCTTTGCGGATCAAAGCTGAAACAGAACTGGGCGACCTTGCGGATCGCCGGACTGACTTTGCCCTGCGCCGCTTCAAGCAGCCCCAGGGTCAGATCCATCGGCAGGAAATGGGTGCCGTACAGATAGCGGCTGATCGTGCCGTCCTTGGTGACGATGAAGACCGCCACCGGGTGCAGGAAATCTTCGCCCTGCCGCATGAAGCGATACCCGGCGGCCCCCATCAGCGCGTCGATCGCGGCTTTGTCGCCGGTCAGAAAATGCCAGGCGTCGGGCGGAAACTGCTGGTTCATCGCCTGGTAATAAATCGCCCTGGCCTGGTTGGCCTGCTCGGGCGTCTCCTGATCGTCGAAGCTGATCGACAGGACCCGGTAGTCCTTCCCCGGAATCTGTTTGACGCCCGGCAGGGCGTCGGCCAGCCCCCCCTGCAAAAAACTGCAGACGTTGGGGCAGTGGTAGTAGACCGGGGCGATGATGGTCGGCTCGGTGATGAGCTCGGCCAGGGTCACCTTACGACCCTGCTCGTCGACAAACGAGAGCTGCAGAGGGATTTTCGCGCCGAGTTTTTCACTTGCCGGCATCCTCGGCCGCGGGAGCGGGGTGGACATGGACGTGGCCGGCCATCTCGCCGGAGCCCTCCGGCATGGTCATGGCGCCGTGGTGCTGCGGATCCGTCATCTCCTCGGCCGCCGGTGCGGCAAGGGGCATAAGGAGCAGGGCGGCCAGCAACGCCGGGAGCAGGGCCGCTCGCATCGAAAGCCTGTCGGGCATGGAGGATTCCTTTCAGGGATGGCTTCGGGATTAAAAAACTTGCTCAATCATAGCGACATATCCTTGAATTGCAAAGGGATACCTTTCTCTCTCCTTGTTGCGTCCGCGCTCGAGAACCGTTGCGCCCTGACGGCGCCTCTGTTAGCATGCAGCGATGTCACTCTGCCGGAAAGGGGCCCTCATGAACGATACCCGCGACGAACTGCAGGAGCGGATCACCGAGCTGGAGATCCGTTACGCCCATCAGGAACATCAGATCGAAGAACTCAACGACGAAGTGATCCTCTGTCACCGGCGCCTCGACGCCCTGGAGAAGGAGAACCGCCGACTGCGCGACTCTCTCAAGGCGCTGACCCCCGATACTCCGGAATCTCCCGACGAATGAACCCGGACCGATCCGATTCCGCGCCGGTCGATGTCCTGCTGCTGCATCCGCCGGCCGTCAAACCCGCCGAGCCCCCGCTGGGGCTCGGCGTTTTGCTCCATCACCTGAAAGGGCAGGGGATTGCTGCCGCCGCCATCGACGCCAACATCGAGGCCTATCTCACCCTGCTCGACCCGGCCCGCCTGCAGGAGGCCGCTGGACGCGCTCCCGGCAAGGCGTTGCAGCGGGCGATCAAACATGCGCAGGCCTCCCTCGATCTGCTTCGCTCGCCAGCCGGGGCGAGAAGTTTTGCCCGCTACGGCACGGCGGTGCACCATCTCAACCTGGCCCTTTCGGCTTACGGGGGCCAGAGCGGCAACGAGCGCCTGACCCTGGGGGATTACCGGCACGAGGGGCTCTCCGAATACTCCCCCCGCGATCTGGAGGCCCTTGCCGCCGGGGAGGCTTCGACCCTTTTCGCTCCCTATTTTCAAGGGCTGCTTCCCCGCATCGCCGCCCGCAACCCGCGCTGGGTCGCCCTGTCGGTCAACTACCGCCACCAGGTGCTGCCGGCCTTCGAATTGGCGGGGATGATAAAGCGCCATCTGCCCGGCGTTCGAGTGGCGGGGGGTGGCGGCATGTTCACTTCGTGGAAACCCTTTTTGCGCGAGGCCGGTCTGCGTTTCTCCGCATTCGACCGGCTGGTTTTCGGCCCCGGCGAGGCGTCGCTGAGCGCCCTGCTGACCGAGGGGGCGTCGGAGCACCCCTATGCCCTCGAAGAGGCCTCGACCATCGAGTTCACCCCCGACTACGGCTTCGCGCCCCTGGCCGATTACCTCTCGCCCCGGCCGGTGCTGCCCCTGGCGGCGTCGCGCGGCTGCTACTGGCAGAAGTGCCTGTTCTGCCCCGAGGCGAGTTCCCCGACCCACCCCTACGCGGCGGTCAACGCCGAGGCGTTCGTCCCCTGGCTGCTGGCGCAGAGCGCCCGCTACGGGGCCGACCACATTCACCTGACCGACAACGCCATTCCGCCGCGCCTGCTGCAGGCGATGGCGGATCGCGCCACTGACCTCGCTCCCCTGCGCTGGCACGGCTTCGTCCGCTTCGAGAAAATCCTGCTCCGCGAGGGTCTGGCCGACGCCCTGGCCGCCTCCGGCTGCCGGATGCTGCAGCTCGGGCTGGAGAGCGGTTCGCAGACGGTGCTCGACCGGCTGGGCAAAGGCACGCGCCTGTCCGACGTCTCCGCCATCCTCAATACCCTGAAGCGCGCCGGCATCGCCACCTATGTCTATATCATGCTCGGTACCCCCGGCGAGACCCGCGAGGACGCCGAGGCGACCCTGCGATTCCTCGAAGCGCATGCCGAGGCGATCACCTTCCTCAATATCGCCATCATGAATCTGCCGCGCCGCTCCGAGATGCTGGAGCGGCCGGCCGATTTCGGCATCGACGATTCCTGCCTGCCCGACGGCGATGAACCCCTGGGGCTGTACGAACGCTTCAGCCCGTCGAGCGGCTGGGGGCGGGGGGAGGCGCGGCGCTTTCTCTCCCAGCGCCTCATGGCCTCGCCCGCCATCCGCGCCATCGTCAACCGCACGCCGCCGCTCTTCACCTCCAGCCACGCCTTTTTCTTTTCGTCGTTCCCTTCGACCTGACCCCGGGGGAAACGGTCATTGACAGGTCGTTTTTCCGGGTGTTAATCTTTACAGCTTGAGCCGTCAACCCATCACCCGAGGAGGAAAGTACCATGGATAAAAAGCTTGAGATGCTCCTCGATACGGTGAAAAAGCTGATCCGCCGCGGCGCCTATCCCAATCTCACCAAGGTGCTCGCCAAGTCGCACCCTGTCGACATCGCCCATCTCTTCCGCTATCTCGACCTCAAGGACCAGCGCATCCTCTTCAACCTCATCGAGGATTCGGAGACGGCCGCCTACGTGCTCTCCGAGCTCGACCACAGCGTCGGCGCCCAGCTGCTCGAACAGATCGAGAAAGAGACGATCACCGAAGTGCTGCAGGAGATGCCCTACGACGACGCCGTCGACATCATCCGCAACATGCCCGAAGAACTGGCCGAAGAGATCCTCAACATCATGCAGGACGAGCACTCCGAGGAGATCGAGCAGCTGCTTCTCTACGATGAGGACACCGCCGGCGGCATCATGTCGACGGAGATCTTCTCCCTGAATCAGGAGCTCACCGTCCGCGAGGCGATCGAGTCGCTGCAGCAGGCCGAAGACGTGGAGATGGTCTTCTACCTCTACGTCACCGATGAGAACAACCACCTGGTCGGGGTGCTGTCGCTGCGGCAGCTCCTTACCGTGCCCCCTTCGACCAAGCTCAAGAACATCATGACCCGCGAGGTCATCAGCGTGCGCACCGACATGGACCAGGAGGAGGTGGCGCAGCTGGTCGCCAGGTACAACATCCTGGCCATCCCCGTCGTCGACGAGGGGAACAAGCTCATGGGTATCGTCACCGTAGACGACGTCATCGACGTCATGCGCCAGGAGGCCACCGAAGATATCTACAAGATGGCCGGTGCCAGCGAGGAAGAGCTGCTGTTCGGCAACCGTTCCCTCAAGATCGCCCGGCTGCGCCTGCCCTGGCTGATCACCAACCTGTTCGGCGGCGTGATCACCGGTTACCTGATGTGGCGCTTCAAGGCCACCCTCGAACAGGTCATCGCCCTCATTTCGTTTATCCCGGTCATCACCGGCATGGGGGGGAACGTCGGCGGCCAGTCGGCCACCATCGTCGTGCGCGGCTTTGCCACCGGGCGCATCGACTTCTCGACCCTGCGGCAGGTCTTTTTCAAGGAACTGCGCGTCGGCGCCATCATGGGGCTGGTCTGCGGCCTGGTGGTGGGACTGGTCGCCCTCATCTGGCACCATAACGTCTATCTCGGCCTCGTCGTCGGCCTGGCGATGGTCACCGCCATGACCGTGGCCGCCACCATGGGGGTGATCGCCCCCTCCTTCTTCAAACGCATCGGCATCGACCCCGCCATCGCCTCCAGCCCCTTCGTACAAACCGCCAACGACATCACCGGCATCCTCATCTATTTCGGCACCGCCACCATGTTTTTGAACTATCTGAAGTAAAAGGGCAGGGGGCCGCACCCTGTCGTCCTTGCCCGGCAGACACAAAAAGCCCAATCCCTGAAAGCCGGATTGGGCCAGTCCTTATTCCCGTCAGTATTCACTCGGTTGCGCAATTCTCTGTTGGGGGCTTGAACAGTCGCCCGTCGTTTCTTCAATACGCGATGTACGACTGCCCGCCGCGAACGCACCAGATATGGCGTTCATCAAAGATGCCGACCCCGCCGACATCCCCGGTGGTGAAATCCACTTCGAAAACAGCCCCGGGCGCTCCGGGATACGGCGAAGCCGTCAGGTAGGGGTAACGTCCGCCAAAGTTGAGGAAGGGGTGCCCGGCGGGAAGTTTGGGACCTTCCTCCGTCGTTCGGTCCAGCAGCGTGGTCAACTGCTCGACGGTCGGCAGGTGCCAGCCGAGGCGACCGCCGATTTCGGCGACGTTGCATTGGGCACGCGCGCCGTCCCAGGTCCACAGGCTTCTCCACAAGGTCCTTTGCCATACCAGCCCGGTTTCCTTGTCGAGAACCCCCTCGCCATTGAGCACAATGTCAAACCGCTGTGCTGCGGGCAGGACCCGGCTCCATGCCGGTGGGATATTGTCGAGGATTGGCGGGGTCGCGGGCACGGGGGGATCTGCCGCAAGGCTCGCCAGCGGGATGGCGAGTACGAGACTGAGGAGTAAGACAATGACGGCACCTGCCAAAGATTCGTTTTTTCTGTACATGGCTTTGCCTCCATGGGGAATGGGTTGACGATTGTTCCTGGAACCTGCCGCATCATCCTGTCTGCATTGCGGTTTCCGGAGACGCCTTCCCTTTGCCGGGTATTCGAAAGGTTTGCATGTGAACGGCTTCTGCAGGACCGGGGAGAGGGTCCGTTTCTCCGGATGGTGTTTTTCTCCGACATCGCCTCCTTTCCTTGTCCTGGGAGGTAACGGGTTGTTGCGAGGTTGACGGTCAGGGAAGCAGCGGCCGGGGAGAGCTTCGCAGCCAAAAAAGATGGCCGGGCACACCGAAAAGAGTCTTCGGCAGCCCGGCCATCTTAATGAGTGAAGATCCGCGGCTTTCCGCCCCTGCCTCGCGGGAGGGTTGGCTTTATCGTGACGCAAACTTGATTGAATTTCTGTGCTATGGTTAATCTCGTATCGCAGATTTAGCTGCTGTCAAGGGCAGGCACCGCAACAATTGTTACGGTGCCCGCTTGACCTTCAATGCTCTCCCGGCATCGTGCTGCCGGTTCTCGTCAACAAGGACTGGAGTCCATGCAGTTGGTAGCGCCAGAAGTCGGCAAAAGCCGCCCGGATGGATTCCTGATCTTTGTATTCCCGCAGGATGGCCACGATCATTTCCACCGTGCTGGCAAATATCCGGGTCAGGATGAAGCGGGTCACCGGTGGCACGGGAAGGGAATCCGCATGGTTCTGCATGGCTTCTTCCTGTTTGCGGATGTAGCGGCCGGCCTGTCGCGACAATTCGCTGATGACCAGCGATCGGACATGCCCCAGACGCGTGCCCTCCGCCCCCGATAACAGAATGATGACCTCTTCGCGATGCTGCACCCAGAAATTCAGCAGCGCGTCGGCGCTGGCCGATCGGGACACGGTGGCCTGACCCCAATCCTCCATTCTTCCCAGTTCGCGCATGCGGATGCGGAGGCGCCGTAACAGCTCGGCCGCCAACCGGGGTGTGGCAATGTCGTCGAAAATGGCCTCTTTTCCCTTGAAATACCGGTACAGGTTCCCCGTTCCGACCCGCGCTCCCTCGGCGATATCCACCAGCCGGGCCGTCGCGTATCCCTGCTCGGCATAGACCTGACGTGCGGCAGCCAGGATGCGTTCGCGCACTTCATCTTTTAACGTTTGCGCCATTTTCCTATTTCACTCCTAGCAGATCGGGCCAGCGCTGACTCCAGGCAGCGGCCTCCTCTAGTTGATAGGCCAACTCGAACAGTCTTTGATCCTGCCCCCAGGGGGCGGCAAAATGGCTGCCGACGGGGAGATCGTCATCGCTCCAATAAAGGGGGACCGACATCGCCGGCCAGCCGGCGATGGATGCCGTGACGGTATATCCGGCAACATGTTCGGTGAAGGCGATGAGCTTGTCAACAGGATCGGTCGGCTGATAGCGATGCAGCGGAAAAGCCGGGTAGGGAACCGTGGGACAAAGCAGCACGTCAACCTTCTGCATGGCGTTGTCGGCGGGGTTCTTTCCCCTTTGCAGCGCCGCCTGCGCCTCGGCGATCTGGGCGGCGGAAGCCTGTCTGGCCCTACGGATCAGCTCCAGGGTATAGGGTTCAGCCATTTCAGGCGTGAAGCTGTCGCCCATGACCTGTTGCAGGTAGTCGAAGGTTGTTGCCAGCACGGCACCCGTCAGCAGAAAGAAAGCGTCTTGGGGCGCGGTTGAATCGTATCGGGGTCCCTCCATCTCCACGATCTCGTGGCCCATCTCCGTACAAATCCGGCACGTATGGGCGAGAGCCGCCAAGACAACCGGCTCCGGGTCGCGGCCAAAGACGTTTTGTCGATACATGCCGATGCGCAGTTTTCGGGCTGTGGGTCCTGGTTCCAGAACCATTCCTACCGGCGGCAAGGGGGCCTCGCCGTCGCTGCGTTCCGTGATTGCCAGCCAGGCGGCGCTGTCCCTGACCGAGCGGCTGACACAGTGGTCGCTTATCAGGCCTGCCGTGGGGAGGTTTTCCGGGACATCCCCCGCCAGGGTTCTACCGCGGCTCGGTTTGAACCCGAACAGCCCGCAGAAGGAGCTCGGACCGCGAATCGATCCCCCTCCGTCCGAGGCATGCGCCACCGGAAGCATGCCGCTTGCCACGGCCGCGACGGCTCCTCCCGATGAACCGCCGCAGGAGCGGGAGAGATCCCAGGGGTTTTTTGTCGGACCCGTGGCAAGGGATTCGGTCGTGCCCAGCAAGCCGAGTTCGGACGTGGTCGATTTTCCCAGGGCGATCAGGCCGGCATGGTCCAGGGCGCTGGCGTATGGGCTGATGGGTCCGGACATGTGTCCTTTAAACAATCGGGACCCTCTTTCGACCGGCAATCCGGGATAGGCCAGCAGATCCTTGATGAGGGTCGGAACGCCAGCCAGCAATCCCTTGCCCTCCAGGTTTTTAGCTTTTTCCCTGGCCAGGGAGAAATCCCTGGAAGCCAAAGCGTTCACGCGTGCAATGGCCGCGTCCACCAGCTCTACGGAAGAAATTTCCTTTTTGCGAACCAGCTCCGCCTGCGCGACGGCATCCAGGGTAACCAGGTTGTCGTTCAAGAGAGGGGCGATGTGTCTCGGGTCGATCGACATGGTTTTCTCCTCGCGTTGGCAAAAATGAAAAGCGAATCCTGTATTCATTTTTAGCCTCAGCGATGTAATTTTGTCAAGCCGTAAATAAATGGCTGAAGGGTGTTGGACGCTTCGCCACCGAAGTTCTCTGTCTCGCGACATCGCTTTCCGCTATTGTCCCTATAATCAGGATAATGTGTGTATATATTGTGTCTTTATTTACTTGCGTGGGGAGGGTAGAGTGCAAATCAAGGAAACCAATAAACATTCCATCGGAACATACAGAGAAAGGAAACGAACCATGAAAAGAACATTGCGACCCCTTATGGTGGTGCTCAGCCTGGCGCTCTTTGGCCTGTTTTCAGCCGGTACGTCTGCGATAGCCGCCGAGAAGAACCCCTGGCCCGGAACCGTTACCGGCAAACCCGCCCCCAAGGTTGAAGGCGTTCCTGCCGAGCTGCAAAGAAATCTGGCGAATTTCGACGACCTGGACTTTCGCGTCTACACCACCCAACAGTGGCAGGATCTTCATAAGAGCCACACCAAAGACGTGCTCGTGCACTGGCCCGACGGCCACACGACCCAAGGCATCGAGAAGCATATCGAAGACCTGAAATACATGTTCACCTTCGCGCCCGACAACCGCATTCTGGAGCACCCGGTGCGCTTCGGCACGGCCGATGGCGAGTGGACGGCGGTAACCGGCTGGCTTGAGGGCACATTCAGCAAGCCGATGGTGCTGGCCGACGGGACGAGCATCCCGCCGACCGGTAAAGCCTACCGGCTCCCGATGGCGACCATCGGTCACTGGAACAAGGACGGCATCATGTTTGAGGAGTACCTGTTCTGGGATAACGGGGCGTTCATGAAGCAGATCGGCCTGGGGAATTAAACCTCCCCGCACATTTCCAACGGTTCAACGTAAAGAAGGCGGTCAAACGACCGCCTTCTTTTTTACCCTCCGTATTCGAAGCCTCCGTTACGCTGCGGGTCTTCCCGTCATTTTCCAAGGCTGTTCCACGGGGCGTCCTTGAAAACCTCGGCCAGGTAGTCGACCAGGACGCGCACTTTGGCGGAGAGATGCTTGCGCACCGGATAGACCGCGTAGATGCCCGCCTCTTCCGAGTGCCACTCCGGCAGAATTTCCACCAGCGTTCCCGCCTTCAGATCCTCGCCGATGATGAACGTCGGCTGAAAAATGATCCCCAGCCCGTCCAGAGCGGCGGCGCGGCAGGTGTCGCCGTTATTGACCCGCAGCCGGGGATGCACTTTCACCCCTTCCACCTTGTCCGCCGACTCCAGCTTCAGGCTGTCTCCCGTGCGCCAGTACGAATAGCCGATGAACTCGTGGTCGGCCATCGCCTCCGGGGTCTTCGGCGTCCCGTGCTTTTCCAGGTAGGCCGGCGAGGCGCACAGTACCACGCGCGAGCTGGCCAGCTTGCGGGTGATGAGCGACGAAGGGGGCAGCTGGGTGCTGATGCGAACGGCCATGTCAAAGCCTTCGCTGACCAGGTCGACCACGCGGTCCATGAGGGTCACGTCCAGGTTGACCTGCGGGTTGCGTCGCAGAAACTCCCCCCAGATGTCGGCCAGATGCATGGTGCCGAAGGTCAGCGGCGCATTGACCTTCAGCAGCCCGACCACGTTGGCGCTGAACATGCCGACGGCGCCGTCGGCCTCGCGCATCTCGTCGAGAATCTGCTGGCAGCGCTCGTAATAGGCCTGCCCCGCCTCGGTCAGCGACAGCTGGCGCGTCGTGCGCTGCAGCAGGCGTCCGCCGAGCCGCTCTTCCAGATCGTTGACGATGCGTGAGGCGACGGATTTGGAGATGCGCAGTCTCTCCGCCGCCTTTACAAAGCTGCCGGCCTCGACGACGGTGACGAAGGTTTCTACCTCGCGAAATCGATCCATGTGATTATCCCTGAAATAAGAACAATATGTCTATTTATTGTGTCTTTATCTATAGCAGTAGGGAGGGTAGAGTACAAGTCAAGGAAGCAAACAAACAAGAAAATAAGGAAACAAACATACACCATTCAGGAGTCCTATCATGAAAGTCACCATCATCGGTTCAGGCAATATGGGTTCAGGATTAGCCAAACAGTTCGCCAAAGCGGGACAGCAGGTTTCCCTCTGGTCGCGTAACCGGGAGAAAGCGCTTGAGGTGGCCAAACAGACCGGCGCCGAAGTGCTCTCCGACGCCCGCTCGGGCGCAAGCGCCGATGTCATCGTCGTCGCGACGGCCTATGCCGATGCCGTCGAAGCTCTGAAGGCGTTCGGCAGCCTTGAGGGGAAAACGGTTATCGACATCACCAACCCCCTCACCCCCGACTACATGGGGCTGACCCTCGGGCACAGCACCTCGGCCGCCGAGGAGATCGCCAAGGCCATTCCCGGAGCGCATGTCGTCAAGGCCTTCAACACCGTTTTCGCCCAGGTTCTCCAGGAAGGGCCGGACTTCGGCAAAGGGCAGATCGTCCCGGTCTTCTACGCCGGCGACAACGAGGCGGCCAAGAATACGGTCAAAGGGCTGATCGAGAGCACCGGGTTTGCGCCCGTCGATGCCGGGCCGCTGAAAAACGCCCGTTACCTCGAGCCTGTAGCCGGGCTGAATATCTACTTCGGTTACGGCGCGGGGCTGGGCACGGCAATCGCTCCCGCCTGGATCAAGCAGGTCAAATAACGGGACGAAGAGACTCCGGCCGGGGCAACCCGGACCGGAGCCGTCGTCCGAGCCATTTCCATCGGAGGATAGTATGTCGGAACAAACGCTTTCCCCCATGCCGGCCCTCTTTGTCGGGCACGGCAACCCGATGTTGAGCATCAGCGACAACCGCTTCACGCGCGCCTGGGCGGAACTCGGCCGCACCCTGCCGAGACCGAAAGCCATCCTGGCGGTCTCGGCGCACTGGTACGTTTCGGGAACCCGGGTCACGGCGATGCGCCTGCCCCCGACGATCCACGATTTTTACGGATTCCCCGACGAACTGTTCGCCGTCGAATACCCGGCCGCCGGCAGTCCCGACCTGGCCGAGCAGGTCGCCGACCTGGTCTCGCCCCAGGCGGTCGAGCGCGATGAGCAATGGGGGCTGGATCACGGCACCTGGTCGGTGCTGCGCCACCTCTATCCCAACGCCTCGGTGCCCGTCGTGCAGCTGAGCGTCGATATGCGAAAAAGCCCCGAAGAGCATTTTCGTCTGGGGCAGAAGCTGGCCGAGCTGCGCAAGCAGGGGGTGCTGGTCTTCGCCAGCGGCAACGTGGTGCATAACATCGGCGCCTTCAACTGGAGAAACCCCACCGCGCCCCCCGCGGATTGGGCCAGC